>CAYMLC010000089.1:0-9826 GCA_964390765.1 uncultured Nitrospirales bacterium | reverse complement strand
AAATATCTCGAACATCTGCGCTTCGAGCAAGACGACCTCGACTACCTCGGCACGCTCGGCCTGTTCGACGACGACTTCCTGCGCTACATGCGTGAGTTCCGCCCGCGCTACAACGTAAGCGCGATGCCGGAAGGCACCCTCGCCTTTCCCTTTGAACCGGTGGTGCAGGTAGAGGGAACCATCTTCGAAACACAGTTCATCGAGACGGCGCTGCTGAACGTGCTGAACTACCAGACGCTCATCGCGACCAAGGCCGCCCGCATCTGCTTCGCAGCCGAGGGTGATGCCGTGCTCGAGTTTGGATTGCGCCGCGCCCACGGGCCCGATGGCGGGGTGAGCGGTTCGCGCGCAGCCTATATCGGCGGGTGCGTGTCGTCCTCGAATGTCCTGGCTGGCAAGGTCTATGGCATTCCCGTGGCGGGCACCCACGCGCACAGCTGGGTCATGAGTTTCGAGAGCGAGCTCGACGCGTTCGTCACCTTTGGGCGCCAGTATCCCGAGCGCTGTGTACTGCTGGTCGATACCTACGACACGGTGACGAGCGGCGTACCCAACGCCATCCGCGCCTTCAAGCAGTTGTGGAGTGAGGGCGTACCGGTGCGGCCGGCCATCCGCCTCGACTCGGGCGACCTCGCAAAGCTGAGCAAGATTGCGTACGACATGATGCGCGAGGCCGGCATCGACAACCCGATGATCGTGGCGTCGAACGACCTGGATGAAGACCTGATCGCCGACCTGAAACGCCAGGGCGCCCGCATCAATGCGTGGGGCGTGGGCACCAAGCTGATCACTGCGGAAGACCAGCCCTCGCTTGGCGGCGTGTACAAGCTGGTGGCCGTGGAGCGTGAAGACGGTTGGACGCCGCGCATGAAGCTGTCGTCGAACTTGAACAAGGCCACCGACCCCGGCCGCAAGCGGCTGATGCGGTACTACGATGACGCGGGCCATCCACTCGGCGACATGATGGCCGAGGCGGGCGAAACCCTGCCGGCAGAGGGGCGCATCTGGGGCCGGGTGCGCACGCTGCCACACAAGCGCGCGATTGTGCGCGGTGCGCACCGGGCCGAGGACCTGCTGCAACCGATGATGCAGCAGGGCGAGCGGGTGCGCCCGGCTGAAGCAATTGGCACCGTGCGCGCCCGCGTGCAGGAGCAACTGGCCAACCTGCCCGATGAATACAAGCGCCTGCGCAACCCCGAGATCTACAATGTGCTGTTGTCGCCGCAACTGGGCGATGTGAAGGAGCAGTTGCTGGCCCAACTCGAGCCGGCCTGACGCACCACGATTCCGCGCTATGTTGTTTCGCGAAGACACCTATTTCCGGTTCAGTTTACGCTGGTGGGGCATCACGCTGGGGGCTGTCCTGTTTGCCGGTACGGTAGCGCTGCTGGCCGCGCGCACGCTGTTGGGGGCGGGGCCGCCGCCGGGCTCGCTGGCCGCGCAGGTGCTGCAGACCCTGCTGGCCACAGCCATTATCGCGGGCTTCGGTGCGGCGGCCGTCTTCGCTACACTCTTGAAGCTGCAAGTCGAGGTGAACGACCGCGGCCTGTTCGTGCGGTTGTTTCCGTTGCAGCGCAAGGTGCGCCAGATCGATCTGAACAACGTGAGCGAGGTCGTGCCGGTCGACTATCGGCCGCTGCGCGACTACGGCGGCTATGGGCTGCGGCAGGCACCCGATGGCAAGGCCTACCATCTGCGGGGGCAATCGGGCGTGCGCATCGACTATGAGAATGGGTATCACGTGCTGATTGGCGCCCAAGACCCGGAGGCCCTGGCCGACGCCATCGAGCGGGTGCTGGGCACGCCGGCGGCATAGGCGGCCGCCCGCACGGCGTTGCGATGTAAGCGGCAGCGGAACGAATCGGCAGGAGACTCGGCGCGGCATGCGGATCGTGCGAATCGGTACAGCCTCTATCTCGCCCACGGTGGGCGACTTCCGCGGCAATGTGTCACGTATCCGCTCGGCGGTCGACGCCGCGCGCGAACGTGGCGTTCACCTGCTGGTGCTGCCCGAGCTGGCGCTGTCGGGCTACAGCCTGGAAGACCGCATCTCGTGGCCGGTCGTCGCCGAGCAAAGCTGGCGCGAGCTGGAGGCGCTGGCGCCCGCGTGCGCCGGGGTGACCACCTTCGTCGGGCTGCCGGTGCGCATGGGCGGGCTGATGTACAACGCCGCCGCCTTGATTCACGAGGGGCGCGTGCGCGGCCTCATCTTCAAGCGCTACTTGCCCGCCTACAGCATCTTCTACGAGATCCGCAACTGGACCCCCTGGGCCGGCGGCGTTACGGAAGCGCACGGTCTGCCTGCGGGCGACCTCGTTTTCAGCCTGCCCTTCTGCAAGGTGAGTGCGGAAATCTGTGAAGACCTTTTCGCAGCGCAATCGCCCGCACTCGCCCGTGTGCAACATGGCGCCGAGATCATCTGCAACCCCAGCGCCTCCCCCTTTCTCCCGCGCAAGAATGAAGAGCGCAAGCGCCGGATCGTGAACAGTGCCGACAACCTGCGCACGGTATACGCCTACGCCAATCTGCTGGGTTGCGACAGCAGCCGCCTGGTCTTCGATGGCGGCGGCGTGGTGGCGGCACCCGGGGGCATCGTGTCCGAGGCGCCCATCCTCAGCACGCGGCAGTGGACCCTCGCCGATGGCGTGGTCGACCTCGACGACCTGGTGCGCCTGCGCGGCGAGAGCACGACCTGGCGCATGGACGCCACGGAAACGCGCACCGCTGCACACGTCGAAACCATCGACGCGACCGAAGGTGCCTTCATCCCCGCACCGCTCGATAGCCTGGTTGCCGCGATGCCACGCAGCTTCTACGTGGGGACGGCGCCGCCCGCGCGTGATGAGCGCAGCGCCGCGCTGGATGAGTTGTTCGACGCCCTGGCACTTGGCCTGCGCGATTACTTCGAGAAGGTGGGTGTCTTCAAGAAGATTCTTATCGCGCTTTCTGGTGGACGCGACAGCGCGCTGTGCCTCTTGCTGGCGGTGGCCGCAGCGAAAGCACTGAACGAAGGGCGCGACGCCGCCCGTTATGCCGAGCGCATCGAGACGGTGTATCTACCGCACGACGGCCACAGCACCACCGGCACCGAGAACGCGGCCCGCGCCCTCGCGAAGGAAATGGGTGTGCCGTACCGTGTGCAGGCCATCGGCGACGAGGCCAGGCGCGCACTGGCGGTATCGGCGGCCTTGTGTGGCGGCGAGGAAAACGTGCGCCCCATCGCGCGGGAGAACATGCAGGCGCGCATCCGCGGCGCGCTGATGCTGAACTGGGCGAACAGCGTCGACGGCCTGGTGCTGGTGACTTCGAACCTGAGCGAAGCGGGCGTGGGCTACAGCACCACGGGCGGCGACAACGAAGGCGGCTATTCACCCATCGCCAATCTGCCCAAGACGCTGATTACCGAAATGCTCGAGTACCTGTCCGAGCGCGACGGCATCCGCGCGATTCAACTGGTGCTGAGCATGCCGCCCAGCGCCGAGCTGGCACCGGGCCAGGAAGACGAAAAAGACCTGATGCCCTATCCGGTGCTCGACGACCTGCTGTACCTGTACGGCGAAAAGCGGCTGTCGCTCGCGGAATGCTGGCAGGTGGTGTGTCTGCGGCACCGCGACTACGACTGCGAGCAACTGCGCACGTGGACGGCTGACTTTGGCAAGCGCTTCTTTGCCAACCAATGGAAACGCGACCAGCATCCCGTTTCGCTCAAGGTGCTCGAGCTCGACCTCGACCCGAAGACGGGCTTCCGCTTTCCCGTGACTCAGAGCGTCGCCTTCGAATTGGAGGCGCTGCAGGCCGCCGAGGCGCCGCCCCGCGCCTAACGCGATTCAAACGGGCCGCATCTGTGCCGCGCGCCCGTCTGCTTGCTATGCTCCCGCCCGCGCGGTCCGGCATGGACCGTGCACAAGGGGAGCCGCATGAACAAGAAAGAGTTGAGCTGGATTCTCTACGACGTCGGCAATTCGGCATACACGCTCATCATCACGACCGCCATTTTTCCCGTGTTCTTCAAGACCTACGTGGCGGCCGACCTCGACGACGCGACCTCAACGGCCTATCTGGGCTACGCCAACAGCATCGCACTGCTGCTCATCGCGTTTATCGCGCCGATCATGGGCACGCTCGCCGACCAGCGCGGCTACAAGAAAAAGCTGTTCGTCCTGTTTCTGTCGCTCGGCCTGGGCGCCACCGTGGCGCTCACGCTCGTTGACGCCGGAGACATCTACTTCTCGCTTATCGTCTACGCCATCACCTCGATTGGCTTCTACGCCGCGGTTGTCTTTTACGACGCCTTTCTGGTGGACACAACCACCGAAGCGCGCAGCGACTGGATTTCGTCGAGCGGCTTTGCCTGGGGCTATCTGGGCAGCCTGCTGCCTTTCGCGCTGTGTCTCGGTCTCATTCTGGGCCATGCGGCTTTCGGACTGGACAGTTCCCTGCCAATGACGCGGCTCGCCTTCATCATCACGGCGGTGTGGTGGCTGGCCTTCAGCGTGCCGCTGATGCGCAACGTGCAGCAGCAATACGGCGTCGCGCCCTCGCCCAACCCGGTGCGCGCCAGTTTCGTGCAACTCGGGCACACCTTCCGCAACATTCGCCAGTACCGGGAAGTCGTGCTGTTTCTGGCCGCCTTCTTCCTCTACATCGACGGCGTGCACACCATCATCAAGATGGCGGCCCCCTTCGGCCTCGACCTCGGGCTCGACTCGCAGACGCTGCTCATCGTGATCGCGGTCGTGCAACTGGTCGGCTTTCCCTCCGCGCTGATCTACGGCGCCCTGGCCAAGCGATTCGGCACGAAGCCGCTGCTCCTCTTCGGCGTGGGCACGTATATGTTCATTACGCTGCTCGCCTACTTCATGTACGAGCCATGGCACTTCTGGGTGCTGGGCATTCTGGTGGGCACGGCGCAGGGCGGGGTGCAGGCGCTCAGCCGCTCGTACTTCAGCCGCATCATTCCCAAGGAACACGCCGGCGAGTTCTTCGGGTTCTACGACATCTTCGGCAAGTTCGCCGCCATTCTGGGTCCGGCCATGGTCGGAGTAATCGCGCACTACACCGGCAACTCGCAGTCGGGCGTGTTGAGCCTTATCGTGCTCTTCATCGCGGGGGGCGCGCTGCTCCTGTTCGTGCGCGAAGAACGCAGCGCGGGCACAAGCGAAGCGGCTTAGGGGCGAACGCCCAGCTCGCGCATGAGGCGCACGGTGGTGGGCAGGTCCATCTGCCCCGGCGCCAGCGCAATGCCATCGCTGGTGTACGTAATACGCGAGCCCATGGCGGGAAACGCCAGCCGCGTGACCGTGGCCAGCGGGCCCATGCCCAACACGATGATCCCGGCGTCGCACTCTTCGACCAGCAGTGCGGCCAGCGTGCGCACATCGGCGGGCGTGCCGCAATACGTCGCCACCTTCACCAGATCGGCGCCCGCCTCGCGGGCTTCCGCGACACGTTCGCGCAGAAGCGACAGCGGCGGCGTGCGCTCGAAATCATGGAAGGAGGCTATCACCGGGCGGTCGCCCTGGTGCGCGGCGGCAATCACATCGTCGCGTATCTCGCGCGCGCAGATTTCGATATCGACCGCTTCGAACACATCCAGAAAGGCCACGTAGCACGCCAGGCGTTCGCCTTCGCTGGCCAGCCACCCACCGCCCTCTTCCTTGCTGCGCAAGGTGCCGATGCGGGGCAAGACACTGGCGCGCTTCGCAAACGCACGCACCGCGTCGGCGCGCTTGTTCTCAAATTGGTCGACCCGCAACTCGATGAAGTCGGCACCCAACCCGACCGCATCAGATAGGAACGCGTCCGAGACGGTGTCGCGCACGGCCACCGCAATGGCCGGGGGGGCGTCACAGGCAAAAACGTTTGCCACAGTCTTTCTCCCTCTCCCCCCCCTGTGTTGCTGAGCGTATCTTTTTAATACGGTAGCCCGCAAGGGGCCGCGGACTTTAGACTACATGAATGGGTAAGCACACGCGGCCGGACAATCATCACGCACGGCACATGATGCGCGGCATCGTGACGGTCTTGAATACTCCGTTTACCGCGGACGACCGCCTCGACACGGCGGGGCTGGACCGGAACACACGCGAAGCGCTGGACGCGGGCGTGGCAGGTTTTCTCGTCAATGCCAAGGCGGCCGAGGCGCACAAGCTCAGCGCGGCCGAGCGCGCCGAAGTGGCCGCCCGGGTGTGCGCGGTTGTGGCGGGCGCCGTGCCTGTGGTGGTCAGCGTGTCGGCCGCCGGCGCTCCTGAGCGGCTGAGGCTGGCCCAGGACGCGCTGCGGGCCGGGGCCGACGGCCTGCTCTATGCCCCGGAGCATCCAGCTCCCGATGCGGTGCGCGCGGCGATGCACGCACTGGCAGAACTGGCGCCCGGCTTTCTGATGCTGCAGGACTGGGCGACGCAGGGCGATGGTCTGCCACTCGACCTCATTCTCGCCCTGCTCGACGAGGTGCCCGCCTACCGCTGCCTGAAGGTGGAGGTGCCCATGGCCGGCCCCAAATACACGGCCGTGCTGGAGGCGGCGCGCGGGCGGCTGCACGTGTCGGGCGGATGGGCGGTGCAGCAGATGATCGAGGGGCTGGACCGCGGTGTGCATGCCTTTATGCCGACCGGGCTGCACCACACGTACTGCGCGATCTACCGGCACTACGCGCGCGGCGAGCGTGACGCCGCCCGTGCATTGTTCGACGAACTGCTGCCGGTGCTCGCCTTCAGCAACCAGGAACTCGAGCATTCCATTCAGTTTTTCAAGCGCCTGCTGTATGCGCAGCAGATTTACGCTACGCCCCACGTGCGCAGGCCCACGTGCGCCTTCGACCCCCTGCAGGAGCGGCACGCGATCGAACTGATCGCGCGCGCGCTGCTGCTCGAAGAACGCGCGCGCAGGCGTGCCCGGCATGAAACCGCTACCCGAACCGAGGCGACACCATGACCCCTACACTCTTTGCACTGGCCCTGTTGAGCGGCTCGCTGGCAGCACCCGACTTTGCCGCCGCCGTGCCGGAAGTCCAGACGCTGCTGACCGAGTCGCCCGAGTGGAATGCCTGGGCCGCGGCGCAGGAGGACTTCGACTACGCCGGCCAGTGGCCCGGGGCCCCCGTGTGGCCGGTGGTCGAACCGTGGCGGCAGGGCCCGTGTGCGGGTGAGGCAAGCCTGCCTGAAGCACCCGCCGATGCCGCCGCATGGGAAGCACGCCGGGCGCAATTGGCCCAATGGCTGCAATTCTGGATAACGGGCCGCACGCCCCCTGCACCCGAGACCATACACGCGCAGTTGCTGGAAGAACGTGACGAGCTGAACAGCACGCGCCGCCTGGTGCGGCTGAGCTTTGGCCCGGACAAACGCGCACAGTTTCGGGTCGAGTTGTTCATTCCCGCGGGCGAGGGCCCCCACCCCGTCTTCATTACCCAGCACAACCACCGCCAGTGGGGACTGATTGCGCTGCGGCGCGGATACCTGACGTGTGTCTATTCGGGCAGCGACTCGCAGGATGACACAGCAAGCTTCAGCGAGGCCTATCCGGAATACGACATGGCGAAACTGGTGCGGCGCGCCTGGGCCGCCAGCCGCGTCGTCGACTATCTGGAAGAGGCAGTGCCCCAGGCCGACCTCGCGCGCATCGGCATCACCGGCCACTCGCGCAACGGCAAGACCGCGCTGATGGCCGCCGCCTTTGACCCGCGCTTTGGCGCGGTCATCTCGAGCAGTTCCGGCGCGGGCGGTGCGTTGCCGGCGCGCCTCTACAACGAGCGCACCTTCGGTGAGGGCATCGAGATGATCACGCGGCGTTTTCCCGACTGGTTCCATCCACGGTGGCGCTTTTTCGCCGGACGCCCCGAACAATTGCCGGTCGATTTGCACCATCTCATTGCGCTCATCGCACCGCGCGCGGTCCTGTTCGCCACGGCGATGAACGACAATGTGGAAAGTACATGGGGCATCGAGCGCACCTATCATGCGCTGCAGCCCGTGTGGGGCCTCTACGAAGCGCAAGAGCAATTGCGCATCGATTACCGCCCGCACGGGCACGAGACCCATCCCGCGGTTATCGAACGCTACGTCGACTGGTGCGACCGGGCATTCGGCCGGGGCGACTACGCATTCGCCGAGCGGCTGTTTCATCCGGACGAAGCGCCGGCCGGTGCGGGCACGGGTTCCCCGCCCGCCGCCGAATCGCCCAACAATGACTACGGCTACGAGCCGCGGCACATCGAACAATTGCTCGGCCGGGCCAGTGCCGGCGCGCGGCTGGAGATGACGGAGTTCGTGTTTGGCGAATACATCAACGCCGACATCTATCACCCGCGCGGTGGCGATGAGGAACTGCTGCCAGCCATCTTGTGGCTGCACCCGACCTCGAACGCGCGCGGCTATGTGCCGGCCTACCGCCGCGGCGACGTGGCGCACGAGACGTGGGCACGTGCGGGCTATGCGGTCTTCTGCTACGACCAGATCGGCAATGGCCGCCGCATTCCTGAAATGGCGCAGTTCTGTCAGCGTTACCCCGGCTGGTCCGTGGCGGGCAAGATGCTGCGCGATGCGCAGGCCGCGCTGGATGCCGTGGCGCAGCTGGACTTCATCGACCCGGCGCGCATCTACGTGGTGGGCTATCGCGAAGGTGCCTGGCTGGCCGAGCGGCTGCAGGCTGTGGCGTCGCGCCCCGCGGGCTACGTGGCGGTGTCGCCGGTGGCGGTATGCGATGGTCTCGACCCGGCGTGGACGCGCGGAACGCCGGCGCCTGAACCGGTGGCGGGTGATGCCTGGCGCGTGACGCTGCAACCTGCCGTTACCGCTGAGACGCCGCTCGGCCGTGCCAGCCTGCCCGGCGGGTTGGCCGGGCTCGCCGGCTGGCAGGCGGAAGCGGGGGCGCGTGCAACCGTCACCATGCCAACCTACGACCACTTCGACCCGCGCGTGCAGGTGCATGTGCTGGAGGTGCTGGCCGCAGCAGGGAGTGGCGTCGAACCCGACTGAACTACGCCGCCGCCCGTGCCGCGATGGCGTCCCAGTGGTGCAAGGGCAGGCGCACGCGGCCGATAAGCGCATTGGCCGAGGCGCTGCCGTGGCAATCGCTGCCGCCGCTGATGAGCAGGCCACGCTCTTCGGCCAGCGCCACAAGGTCCGACGTCTGGCCCGGGGTGTGGCTCACGTGGTGCGCCTCGAGCCCGTCGAACGGCGCGCTGTCGAGCAGGGCCGGCACCCGCTGGCGCAGCGCCTTGTTGAGCGCCGGATGCGCAAGCACGGCCACGCCACCCGAGGCGTGAATGGCCGACACCGCCTCGGGCACACCGGCACAGACCTTGGGCACCCACGCCGGCTTGCCGGGGTTCAGCCACTTCTCGAAGGCGTCTTGCGCGTCCTTCACGACGCCCCACGCGGCGATTGCGCGCGCGATGTGCAGCCGCGTCGGCACGCCGCTGCCGCCGTCTTCGAGCCCCGGTATGGCAAACGGAAACTGGAGTCCAGCGTGACGCAGCCGTTCCAGTATCTTGCGCGCGCGCTCGAAGCGGCCCTGTTGAATGGTGTCCAGTACGGCCACCATGGCGGGTGCATCGGGGTCGAAGCCAAAGCCCAGAATGTGCACCTCGACCTTGCCGTCGTGCGCGCTGATCTCGACGCCGGTCAGAAAGCGCAGGCCTTCCTCCTCTGCCGCTGCCCGTGCCTCGTCCACCCCGGCCACGGTGTCGTGGTCGGTCAGCACCAGCGCGGCGCACCCTTGCGCGGCCGCCCGCGCAACCACGGCGGCGGGTGCTTCGGTACCGTCGCTCGCGAGGCTGTGCGTATGCATGTCGGCCCAGCCGTCGCTCACGCCTGCGACTCCGCCC
>CAYMLC010000088.1:0-9845 GCA_964390765.1 uncultured Nitrospirales bacterium | reverse complement strand
GTCGCGCTCGCCGATGCCGAGGGTCTGCCGTAGCCAGTGCAACACGGCCCGGCCGACCGACACGTCCTTCACGCGTTGTGCGCCCCACTCCGCACCGATCTGGTGGCAGGGTATCCCCCACACCTTCTCCGTGTAGTCCTTGAAGAAGGTGCGGTAGAGCGTGTCGCCGAAGCGGTTGATGAAGAACTGCTCGAGCGTGCGCTCGGGGCGCAGCGGAAAGGCGCAGCGGTAGCCATAGCTGGCGCCGATGCGCAGCGCCCGCCACGGGCCGAGCCGGAGAAGGGTGCGGGGGGCGAGCGAGATTGGGTAGTCGTACAGTTGGCCACGCCACAAGATGCGCGACTGGCGCGGCTGCACCAGCATCACGCGTTCGGCCGTATCAGGGTCGGGCCCCGCACTAGCGGGTTCGATGGCCGTCTCGCGGCCGCGGTAGTGGAGTACGAGCGCGGGGTCGTCGAGGTGCTGCAGGGGCAGGTGTTGCAGCCACCAACGCATCACGCGCGCGGACTTGCTGAAGAAGCGGTGCCCGCCGATGTCGAGGCGATTGCCCCGGTACTCGATCGTGCGGCACAGGCCGCCCACCTGCGCGCCGGCTTCGAACACGATGGGCTGCACATCGGTTCGCTGGAGCAATTCGTAGGCCGCCGTGAGGCCGGCCGGGCCCGCACCGATGATGACTGCGCGGCGGCTCATGCGTGCGTCGGCTTGGCGAAGACACCCCACTGCGCCAGCAGACCGACGCGCCGCAGGGCGACCCGCTCGAATCCGGGCAGCCCGCGCAGGTCGGTCAGGTTGCAGTGTGGCGTGGCGCGTGGCTGGGCAAGACGGGCGCGCTCGAGCAGCCAGCAGACCGGGTCCGTCGCGGGCACGGGTGTCGAGAGCAGCAGGCGTCCGCCCGGCCGCAGCAGGGCGTGGGCCGCGTCGAGAAAGTCGACGTGCTCGAGCACCTCGAAGGCGGCAAGCGCGTCGAAGCTGCCGCGCCGAAGCCCCAGGGTCTGCCAGGCGCGCACGTCGCCCACGATATCCGCGGGCGCGCACAGGTCGATGCCGCGGGCTTCGGGCCAGCCGTGTTCACGCAGGTACCGCACGAACCAGCCATCGCCGCAGCCGACTTCGAGGACGCGCGCGCCAGGCGCCAGGTAGCGCGGAAACCACGCACACTTGCGCCGCCGGCTGTAGGCGCTGAGCGGCGGTACGTGTGGCATACGGGCTGCGGCGGCGTCGCTCAGTTGAGGGCCTCTTCCAGGCGCGGGTCGACCGATTCGCCCAACAGCAGCGCCTGTTCATAGTGCGGGCGCGCGGCGGCGGGGTCTTCCAGCACGGTGGCATGCCACCACGCCAGGTTGTAGTGGGCCGGCCCGTATTGCGGGTAGTCGGCGATGACTTGTTCGGCCAGCGCGATGGCTTCCCCGGTACGTTCGAGGTGGCCCAGCGCGACGGCCTTGGCGCTTTGCGCCGCCACCAAATTGGGGTTCCACGCCAGCGCGCGGTCAAACCAGCCGATGGCCGCTTCCTGCTCGCCCTCGATCACCAGTTGCTTGCCGCGGTGGTAGGCGCCAAAGGCATCCTCCGTCAGTTCCATGTCGACCACCAGCATGGCGGCCGCCGCGCGATAGGCCTCTTCCAGGGCCTGGCGCAGCGAGGCGCCGCCGTCGCGCAGCCAGCGGCTGACCGCGTCGTCATCGGCGCGCAGGCGCAACTGGTCGAGGTCGGGGCCAAGGGTATTGGTGGTGTCGCCGAGCGGCGTACTGGCGTAGAGCGGACCGGGCCGCGCATCGAGCGTGTTGCGCCAACGCGCGGTTCCGCCGGGCAACTCGACCAGGGAGCCGTCGACCGTGGCGACAAGGTCGCCCCCCACGCCGTACAGCCCGTAGGTGAGGTCGAGGTCCAGCAGCAAATCGTGGCCGCGCTTGGCGATGCGCGCGCGCCGGGCGGCTTCGGCTTCGCGGCGGCTGCTGAAGCCGGCCGTCGATTGTAAGGGTTCGACGCGTGCGGGGCTGGCGCCCAGCGCCTCCTCCATGCGTTCGGAAAGCACCTTCTCGAAGACGAGTGCGCCATCGTAGTCGCCAAGAGCGGCCTCCAGTTCGTCGCGGTACTTCTCGTTCTCGGCGGCCGACAGGCCCGCGCCGATGATGGTGCCGGTGGTCCCGGCGAGTTGAAGCGTCTGCCGGGTGGGCGATACGGCGATAACGATGTCGGCCTCGGTGTCGATGGACCACGCGGGGGCGGTGCTCTGTTGCAGGGCCTCGCCCTCGCGGGGGGCCGTGGTGGCACAGCCGGCGGCCAACAGCGCCAGCATCAAGCTCAGACCAAGGGTGGCGTACAGGGGTGGTGTGGCTTTGCGTGGCATGATGTTCCCTTCAATCTAGGCCGTGTGAACCGGCGGCGCCTCAGTCCCACCTGGGTGGGCGCCGGCGCGCCTTCTTCTCGCTGTGTTGGCGTTTCGATTCCAGCCGCCGTTTCTTCTGCGTGCGGCTGGGGCGCGTGGCAATCCGCGGGGCGGCCCGGCGCTCGCGTGCCCGCAGGCGGCGCTCCAACTCGTCGAGGGCATGCTGCCGGTTCTGATGCTGCGAACGCGAACGCTGCGCCACCACCACCATTCCGGTGGGCCGGTGCAGCACCCGCACGGCAGAGTCGGTGGTGTTGCGGTGCTGGCCGCCGGGGCCGCTGGCGCGGAAGGTTGTAATGTTGCAGTCGCGTTCGTCGAGCATGGTTTCGCGTGTGGCGGCTGCCCGAAAAAAAATGCGGGCCGCGCTAAAGTTGTGTTGGCTGTCTGCCGATACTACGACTAACAAGAGGTTTATACCAACGGTACAACGGCTATTGGCGCACGCAAGGAAGCGAGGACACCGCCATGGTAAACAACATCAATCCGATTGAGGGCAGCCCCTCGCAGGTACCGGGCATCCGGCCGACGAGACCCCTGATTCCCAACGACTTACGCAGTGGATCGGGCGCAGCCGCGCGGCTGGAAGTGCGCGGCGAAGTGACCACCACCGAAGCCCTGGACCTGGTGCGCGAGCGCGCCTTTGCCCAGTTGCGCGGGGTGGTGGACGAAGCGCGGGCGGCGCTGAATCTGCCCGAGGGCCAGGCCATCGACACCTCGCCCGAGGCCACGGGCGAGCGTATCGCCAACTTTGCACTGCGCTTCTTCAACGATTTCGCGAAGAACAATGGACTGGAGGACAACGCAGAGGGCCGCCAGCAGTTCGCCGACTTTATCGGCGGTGCAATTGGTCAGGGCATCGAAGAGGCGCGTGAAATTCTGCAGGGGCTCGAGGTACTGTCGCCGAGCGTGACGCAGCTCATCGACGACACGGCCGCGGTGATCGACAACATCCTCAACGATTTCGTGGAGAACGGTCTGTAACCTTTGCGCGTTGAGCGCGGCCCGGGCATAATCGCCGCCGGGGGTCGGCAACCGCGGGCGCGCAACGCCCCCTTGTGCCCGCGCGGGGAAGGAACACGCGCATGAAGGGCGTCGTCTTGGCGGGCGGCATGGGCACGCGGCTGCGTCCGCTCACGTATGTCACGAACAAGCACCTGCTGCCGGTGTACAACCGGCCGATGATCTACTACCCCATCCAGACGCTGGTGGATGCGGGCATCGAAGAGATCATGCTGGTGACGGGCGGCAACAACGCGGGCGAGTTTCTGCGCCTCATCGGCAATGGCGAGGCCTTCGGCCTGCGCCACATGAACTACACCTACCAGAAGACCGAGGGCGGCATCGCCGATGCGCTCGTGCTGACCCGCCACTTCGTGGGACAGGACAAGGTCGCCGTGATCCTCGGCGACAACTTCATCCAGGGCAGTATTGCGCAGGCGGTGCGCGACTTCGAGCAGCAGCCGGACGGCGCCAAGATATTTCTGAAGGAGGTGCCCGACCCGCGCGAGTTCGGCGTGGCGCGGCTCGAAGGCGACAAGGTGACGCAGGTCATCGAGAAGCCTGAGCACCCGCCCAGCAACCTGGCGGTGGTCGGCATCTATATGTTCGACCAGACCGTGTACGAGATTTGCGAGACGCTCGAGCCCAGCGCCCGGGGCGAACTCGAAATCAGCGACGTAAACAACGAGTACATTCGCCGCGGCAATATGACCTACGAAGTATTGGACGGGTGGTGGGCCGATTGCGGCAGCTTCGAGGCGCTGTTGCGCTCGAATCTGTTGGTCGCGCGCGAACACGGTTTCGAAGAGTAGCGCCGTCGGCAGGGCCAGCCAGTAGCAAACTACCAAAGCCGAAGGGAATGCGCCCAGGCACCGCGACCGCAGTGAAGAGCAACGCTCATGGTGCGCGGCGTTCGCAGTTGCCCTGCTCGCCATTGCCCTGGCCACCGCCGGTTGCCCGTTGCCCGCCGACGACCCGGTGCTGGATTCCTTAACCGAGCATCTTCGACTGCCGGAAGACACCGGCGACTTTCGCGTGGCGCCGCGCGAGGTCTTCGAAGGGAGTACGGCCATTGCCGTTTACTTTGGCGACTGCACCGCCTTGGCGTGGCGCGAAGATGATTTGTTGTGTTGGGTGAACGATACCGGCCCGCACGTGTTGCCGGACTGCGAACGCGCCCCGGACTACGTGCTCGAGGCGTGGGCCATGCGGCTGTTCGGCCGCACGTCAAGCCAGGCCCAAGCGCTGCGCAGCGGCCTTCTCGTTCGCCTCAGCGGTCGCCGGGTTCCCGGCTCAGGCGCGTGATGGAGTGGCCCTTGGCGGTCAGGTAGCGGGCTTCCAGTTGGCCGGTCTGGCCGGGGCCGTTCCAGCGCTGGAGGGCAGCGGCGGCGGCGCGGCTCAGGTCCTGATAGCTGGTTACCGGCTGGCCATCGAGCGCGATCAGCACGCCGCCATCAATGAGGCTGCGCAGGAATTCGGCCAGCGCCTCGTTCTCACCCCGCTGCACCACCTCTTCCAGCACCGCGGGGCCGGCCTGGCTGCACCAGCGCACGCCCAGACCGTAGGCTGGCAGCACCTGGTGGCGGCCGGCTGATTCGCACAGGTCGAGCAGCGCCATGACAGCGGGCACGTCTGCCTCCTGCACACGAATGGTTTTCTGCTGCGGCGGCGCTTCGCGGTGCCAGACGTATTGCGCGCGTGTGTCTTCGGGCTGCGCGCTGAAGCGGTAGACCGGCTGGCGCGGAAACTCGGGAATGCGCGGACGCACCACGGCAACTTGCCCGGCGCCAGGATGCCACGCCGCAGCGAGGTGATAGCTGGGCTGAGGCAGCGTGACGAGTGGCTGTGCCTGCTTGTTCCAGAGGATGGCGCGCCAGTCATTGCCGAAGGTGAGCAGGCGTTCGCCATCGGGGCTCACCGCCAGATAGGTCACCTCATCGCCATGGGCCGTGCCCATGTGCAGCAGTTCGCCGGTATGCGCATCCCATACGCGCAGGCGATGGTCCCACCCGACGGCGTAGGCGCGCGCGCCCTGCGGCCCGAAGGCCACCATCTCGACCGCATGCGCACCGGCACGGAGCCGGTGCACGCGCTGGCCGGTGTCGACCTCCCAGATTTCCGCCGCGGTATCTTCGTCGTACTGCGCGGTGATGATGCGGCTGCCGTCGGGCGCGTAGCGCGCGTGATAGACGCGATGCGGAATGCGGAAACGTTCGGCGCCGGTGGCCGCGTCGTGCACCGTCAGCAGGTGGTTGTGCCGCGCGTAGGCCAGAATGGTATCGCCACGCGGGCTCCACTCGGCGCCGTAGACCCAATTCTCATGTTCGGCATCGAGCGTGGCCACGCGATTGCCGGTCCGTACATCGTATACGGCCGCGCGGTTCGGGCCGTGCGGCAGCACCACACGTTGCCCATCGGGGCTGAAGCGATTCTCTGCCGTGCGCCCGGTCATGATGGTATTGACGCCCGAGATGGGGCCTCCCTCCCACGCGGGTGGCGGGCCGCCCAGCGCGATGCGCGTGTGCGGCTCCAGGGTTTCGGCATCGGTGATAACGGCGGTCTGGTCCCACGCATAGCTCAGCAGCCACTGGCCCGTGGGGTCATGGCGCACATACATCAGCGGCGCCTCATGCGGGCGGACGAGGTCGAGGAGTTCACCCGTGGCCTGGTCCCAGCGGCGCAGGTGGCCGGTATAGTCCGCCGTCACGAGCGTGCTGCCGTCGGGGGCATAGTCCGCGCCAATGACGAACTCCGAGAAGCCCTCCAGGGTATCGGGCATGGCAGGCGCGGGGTCGAAGGGCGCAAGCAGGCTGAGGCCGCCGCTGGCATCGGCGAGGGCAATGCGGTCGCCCGCTGGCGACAGCGCAATGGGGGCCTCCCAGAAATAGCTGCTTACGAAATCCCCGTGCGCATAGTCGGCCAGCACGGTGCCGTCGGCGGCACGGTACCACGTCAACCGGTCGTCGCCACCCATGGCCAGGATAAAGCTGCCGTCATGCGCGAGAAGCGCCTGCGCATTGAGCACCCGCCCGCCCGCCGGTGTCAGCGTGCGGAGGTTGGCGCCGGTCTGCGCATGGGCGACGCTGAGTGTGCCGTCTACGCTGTTGAACAGCACGCGCTCGATGGGTGCGTCGATGGCGCGCGGGTTGACGCCTGGCAGCTCCCAGTCCGGCAGAGGCAGGGGCTCGGCTTCGGGCAGCGAGAAGCGCTGTAGACTGCCAAGCACCCCGAGCACCCAGACTTCATCGCGCGCCTGAGACAGGTGCAGGCGGGCGCCATAGTTGTCGTCGAAGGTCGGGGCTTCATGGAGCAGCGCCGCGGACGTGAGCGACCAGACCCGCAAGTGCGCATCGCGGTCGATGGTAATGGCAAGCTCCTGCTCGGG
This sequence comes from uncultured Nitrospirales bacterium, assembly GCA_964390765.1. Classification (GTDB taxonomy): domain Bacteria; phylum Hydrogenedentota; class Hydrogenedentia; order Hydrogenedentales; family JAGMZX01; genus CAYMLC01. Next base: position 3,072 of record CAYMLC010000088.1, on the reverse strand, counting down.
CAGCAGGCGGCCGCGCTCCACCTTGGGACCGGCGTCGCGCAGCACCCGCTCCTCATGACCGCCCGACGCGTGCGCCACGACCAGGCGGCCGGTCTCCTGGACCACGAGCAAGAGCAGGGTGCCGTCCGGGGCGGCATCGAGAACGTGGCTGTGCGGCTGGGTATGTTGCGCCAGCACGCCGAGGTCACGCGTGTCGAGCGCGATATAGCTGCCGGGCGAAAACACATCGAGACGTGTGCCGTCGGCCGAGAAGCGCATGCTGTGCGGCGTGTCCGCGAGGCGCCGCTGCGCGGTAACTGCGACCGTTGCCTTATGCCACGCCGAGGCCTGCGTGGCTGACGGGAGCACAATACGCGCCTCTTCCACCGGATGCGACGCGGGCACGCGCCATGCCTCGTTCACCAGGAAGCCCCATTCGATGTGGCGCTGGTTCGCAGGCGTGCGCAGCAACGATTCACGCGCCACGCGAACGTGGCCCTCGTTGAGGCGGCCGGCCGCCAGTTGGATGGCGGCCACGTACTGCTCGCGCTAGGCAAGCTGGCGGGCACGCTCAGCGGCCACTTGCTGCTGCTGGGCCTGCTGTCGCGCGGTCTCGGCTTCAAGTTGGCGCACCCGGGCCTGGTCCCACTGCACGAAGAGTGCCGCAGACAGTACTGCCAAGCCGGCGAGCACACCGGCGCCGAACCCGAGGATGCGCCGCAGGCGGCGCTGCCGCCGCATCTGCATGGTGCGCTCCCGTTCGAGGCGAGCGGTGCGCTCGGTCTCGCGCAGGGTACGCAGCGCGTAGGCCATCGCTTCGGCCGAGTGGTAGCGCTTGTCCGGCTGGATATCGGTGGCGCGCTCGATCACCTGACGTAGCACCGGACTTTCGACGTCGCGCTGCCAACCACTGGCCAGGGGGCGCTTCACATCGCCGACCACCACCTGGTAAAGCGAAATGCCCAGCGCGAAGATGTCGCTGGCGGGCGAAGGCGGCGCACCGGCCCGCAACTCCGGCGCAACGTAGTCGGAGTTCGAGGGACTGGCAGGGCGCTCGCCGTCAGGACCCCCTTCACGCGGCAGACCGCCGGCGGTGTAGGTACCGAAATCGCCCAGTTTGGCGACCAGCGTGCCATCGCGCCGCTCGCTCAACAGGATGTTGGCGGGCTGCACATCGCAATGGACCACGTCTTCGCTGTGTATCGCCTGCAGCGCGTCGGCAATTTCCGCAATCAATTCCACGCGCCGGCTGAGCGGGGGCACGCTGCTGGCCAGATAATGCGGAAGGGTGGGCCCCTTCACGTACTCCATCATGATGTAGGACGGTGGCTGCTCGGGGTCCGCCACGACGCCATTGAAGTGCACGAGGTTCTGGTGCGCCGGCAGGCGCTGCTGCAATTCCGCCAGGACCCGCGCCTCGCGCCGCAGCCATTCCACGCGCTCGCGCCGGAAGCAGAACTTCAGCGCCTGGTACTGCTCCGTGTCGCGGTGCACCGCCAGCCAGACTTCGCCGTGCGCGCCCGCGCCCAGACGGCGGCGAATCTGCCAGCGCGAGCGTGGCACCTCGGCGCCCGGCGCGGGCCGCCAACCGGTCTCTTCGGGTGCGGTGTCGGCGGGCCAGCATTTCGCGCCAGACGGCGGCGGGTGCAGTGGTGCGCAATGGCTGAGCCCGACTTCGCACACTTCGAGTGGCGCGCCCACGCCCTTAAAGATGTAGGGGCCGTGACTCAGCCAGACGACTTCCTGGTCGGCGGCACGCACGTGCTGGCGCGCGTTGTCGAATATGGCCCGCGAGCAGAGAATCTGTCCGCCGGCCGCGGCGTCGAGATAGCGCGCGGTCTCGGAGACTTGCAGTCCCTGAAGGTCGATTTGGCCCGCCTGGTCCTCGCGGACCAGCACCTCGCCCAGGTGAACCGCGATGCGGGCAATGGCCGTGCCCGGGTCGCGCTCGCGCTCGGCATGCAATACGCCCTGCAACGTAAGCGAAAAGCGGATGGCGTCGGACGGGCGACTGAACGTGGCCAGGCATGAATCACCGAACCAGGAAACTTCGCGCGTGCCATGCGCGCGCAGCAGACGCCGCACGACCGTCTTGTGCGCAGTGAGCCGCTTGTCGGCGGCCACGGCACCGTGCTGATGCTGCATCCACGTCGAGTCCACCATGTCGGTGAAAACGATGGTCAGCAACTCGACATGCGGCTCGCGGGGTGTGCTCCCGCTGCTCGATGCCCGATTTGGATTCTGTGACATAGACAACATGCCCCCTAATCAACGTAGATACTCGCACCTACCTTACGGTATTCGCGACCAGTACATTTTTCAGGGTCACTTTATTTACAAAATGCTTACAGCGTGCGGTAAGCAACCATATTTAGCCCAGCACAATGGTGGGCAAATATAGGACAATCCATAGCGGCGCCCGCATTAGCGCCCGGTTTGCTCTTGCACAGCCCCGAGCAGGTTGCGCAGCCGGGTGCCTGCTGGCTATGCTACGAGTCTTTGCCCGGGTGGTGGAATTGGCAGACACGCTAGACTAAGGATCTAGTGGGGTAAAACCCGTGCAGGTTCAAGTCCTGTCCCGGGCACCATCTACCGCTTCCTCGTTGCGGTGGTGCGTTGCCGTTTCCGGCGCGCGCTGGTTGGCGTGCAGCCGCTTTTTCCCTTGACAAGTCCAACATTTGCGCGGATTTGTTGCGCATGCGAAAGCGCATGTGCATACTGAGGGCGCTACGGACGGCAACTGGGAGCCCACCATGGAGCTGAAGACGACGCGCTTCGGCGAGGTAACGGTCGAGGCGGAAAGCGTATACACGTTTACGCAGCCCATTATCGGGTTTGAGACGTACCGCCGTTTCATCGTCGTGCCTGGCCCTGACGACAGCCGGCTTACCTGGCTGCAATCGGTGGACGACGGCACCCTGGCCTTTCTGCTCGTTCGCCCTACCGACCTTGTTCCCGATTATGCGGTCGACCTGAGCGCTGGTGAATTGGCGGAGTTGGCGGTGGAGGGCGTGGATGCGCTCGAGGTCTACACCCTGCTGGTGGTGCCGCAAGACCCGAAGAAGGTGCGCACGAACCTGAAGGCCCCTATCC
>CAYMLC010000087.1:7733-9887 GCA_964390765.1 uncultured Nitrospirales bacterium | reverse complement strand
GAACACCTTGTGGCCGGGCAACTGCCCACCTTCACCGGGCTTCGCGCCCTGCGCCATCTTGATCTGAATCTCGTCGGAGTTGACCAGGTATTCGTTCGTCACGCCGAAGCGGCCCGAGGCCACCTGCTTGATGGCGCTGCGGCGCAGGTCGCCATTGGCTTCACGCTGAAAGCGGCGCGGGTCTTCGCCGCCTTCGCCCGTATTCGAGCGGCCGCCGATGCGGTTCATGGCGATGGCCAGGTTCTCGTGCGCCTCGGCGCTGATCGAGCCGAAGGACATGGCCCCGGTGCAGAAGCGCTTCACAATCTCGCTGGCGGGCTCCACCTCTTCGAGCGGGATGGCCTGGCCTTCTTTGAACTTCATCAGCCCGCGCAGGTTCGCGAGGCTGCGCGTGCGATTGTTCACCGTATCTGCGAACTGTTCGTAGGTCTCCCACTCGTTGGCCTGGGTCGACTTCTGCAGTGTGGCCACGCTCTCTGGATTCCACTGGTGGTATTCACCGCGGCGCCGCCAGCGGTAGGTGCCGCCGGGGTCCAGCTCGGGGCGGCGCGAGGGCTTCTCGGGATACGCCATGGCGTAGCGCATCAGGGTCTCGCGGCCCACTTCGGGGATACCGATGCCCTCAATACGGGTGGCCGTGCCCGTGAAGCAGCGGTCGACGAGCGCGCTGCTGAGGCCGATGGCCTCGAAGATCTGTGCGCAACGGTAGCTGTGTTGCGTGCTGATGCCAATCTTCGACATCACCTTCAGCAGGCCCTTCTCGACCGCCTTCACATAATTCTTGCGCGCCTGCCCGGGCTCCGCCTCGACGATGGTCTCCTTGTGTACCAGTTCCTCGAGCGTCTCGAAGGCGAGGTATGGATTTACGGCGCCGGCGCCATAGCCCGTCAGCAGCGCGAAGTGCATCACCTCGCGTGGCTCGCCCGACTCGATCACCAGCCCGCACTCCGTACGCTTCTGCGCGCGCACCAGATGCTGGTGTACGGCGCCGGTGGCCAGCAGCGCGGGGATAGGCGCATGGGCCCGGTCGATTCCGCGGTCGGACAAGACCAGCAGCGTGGCGCCTGCATTGATGGCGGCTTCGGCTTCGGCGCAGATCCGGTCGAGTGCGGGTTCGAGGCCCGCGGCGCCTTCCGCCACGGGGAACAGCGTCGAGATGACGGCCGACTTGAAGCCGGACTGGTCGAGCGCCTTCATCCAGGCCAGCTGCTCGTTGGTGATGATGGGCGACGGCAGGTGCAACTGGCGGCAGTCCTCGGGCCGCTCGTCGAGCAGGTTGCCCTCGGCGCCGATATCCGTCTCGAGCGACATGACAATCTCTTCGCGGATAGGGTCGATGGGCGGATTGGTGACCTGGGCGAAGAGCTGCTTGAAGTAGTTGTAGAGCAGTTGCGGGCGGGGCGACAGCACGGCCAGCGCGGTGTCGTTGCCCATCGAGCCGACGGGCTCTTTACCATCATTGGCCATGGGGATGAGCAGCACTTCCAGGTCTTCCTGGGTAAAGCCGAAGACCTGCTGCCGCACCAGCAGCGGCTCGCTCTCCTCTACCCCACTGCTCACCTCGGGCTTGTCCGGCAGGGGTTGACGATACTGGTCCAGCCACTGGCGGTAGGGCTGGCGCGCGGCGTACTTGCCCTTGATCTCTTCGTCGTTCAGAAAGCGCCCCTGCTCGGTGTCGATGTAGAGCATGCGGCCGGGCTCGAGGCGGCCCTTCATCACAATCTTGTCCTGCGGAATATCGAGTACACCGACCTCAGAGGCCAGCACGCAGAGGTTGTCGTCGGTCACCCAGTAGCGCGACGGGCGCAGCCCATTGCGGTCGAGGACGCCGCCGACGCGCACGCCGTCGGTAAAGGCCATGGCGGCGGGGCCATCCCACGGCTCCATCTTGCAGGCGTGGTATTCGTAGAACGCTTTCTTCGCATCCGACATCGACTCGTGGCCGCTCCACGGCTCGGGGATCATCATCATCATCGCGTGCTCGACCGAGCGACCGCCGCGCACCAGCAACTCGAAGGCGTTGTCGAAGATGGCGGAGTCCGAGGCGCCAGGCGTGCAGACCGGCCAGACCTTGCTTATGTCATCGCCGAAGAGCGGACTGGTGAAGTGCGCCTCGCGCGAGGCCATCATGTTGATGTTGCCGCGTACGGTATT
>CAYMLC010000087.1:4607-7723 GCA_964390765.1 uncultured Nitrospirales bacterium | reverse complement strand
TGGGATGAGCAATTTTTTGCGTGCCGCCACCCAGTTGCGATTGCCACGTATGGTGTTGATCTCGCCATTGTGTGCGAGCATGCGAAACGGCTGCGCCAGGGGCCAGGCGGGCAGGGTGTTGGTGCTGTAGCGCTGATGCACGAGCGAGAGGGCCGAGACGACGCGCTCGTCGCGCAGGTCGGGGTAGTAGTCGGCCAGCATCTCGGGCAGCATCAGCCCCTTGTAGACAATGGTGCGGGCCGACCAGCTGGGCACGTAAAACTCGTCGGTGGCGGGGTTTGCCATTTGCTTGATAGCGCGCGTGATGGTCTTGCGAATCACGAAAAGCTTGCGCTCGAAGGCCTCGACATCTAAACCCGGGCCACGGCCGACGAACACCTGCTCGATGACCGGTTCCTGCTCGCGCGCCAGCCAGCCGAGTACGTCGGAGCGGCGGGGCACATCGCGCCAGCCAAGCAGGGTCTGCCCTTCATCGGCCACGGTCTTGGCGATGAGATCCTTGCAAGTCTGGCGGGCCCCGGCGTCTCGCGGCAAGAAGAGCATGCCCACGCCATAGGCGCCCTCTTCCGGCAGGTCGAAGCCCAGGTCCGGCGCCAACTCGGCGAAGTAGGCGTGCGGAATCTGCAGCAACATGCCGCAACCGTCGCCGGTTTGGGGGTCGCAGCCACACGCACCGCGGTGCGTCAGATTGATGAGTACCTGTTCACCCTGCGCGATGACATCGTGGCGGCGCTCGCCATCGATACGGCAGACGAAGCCCATGCCGCAGTTGTCGTGTTCGGTGCTGGGTACATAGAGGCCATCGGGAGAGATAATGCGCTTAGCCAAGATTCATGCCCTCATAACTGCTGCGTTACGGGATGGCGCACCCGGCCCAGGGTGCCCATGTCCTGTAACGAGGTGGCTGCCGGAAGCCGGCAACCCGAACGCGTAGTGTAGGCCAGCGTCGGCTGACAGTCAAACGCGAACCTCACAAACGCTCTGCTGAAAGCTACAATTGTGAGCGGGGGCAAATTTCATACCGGGGCGCATGGGGGAGAAATCGCGGTACCCCCAGACAATGTCCTACATTTATGTAGGTTAATCGGGACGCAGCGGCAGCCAGCGGCTTCCGGCGCCCTGGCCGGTGGGCGCGGTACCACGCTCGCGCACCAGTACCGTGGCATAGCGCGGCAGCTTCCCGGCGATGCGCGCTTCATTCAGCACGCGCCAGCCGTATGTGCGCAGGGGGTCAAAGGTCCAGTCGGGCAGTTTTCGCACACTGACCACGAAAATACGGCCGCTGCGCAGGGGGCCCAGCTGGTCGGCCAGATCGCGCGGGGCGCGCTCGCGGGTGCTGAACCAGACCGTGGCAGGCATACCGCGCAGGTGGTGCTCCACCTCGCCTTCGATCAGATAGACGGCGATGACGTGCGCGTGTTCACCCGCGCGGTGCGCTTCGACCCAGTCGATGATGGTGTGCCAGTCGGTCCGAAGGGGGCGCTCGGTCTGGTATTGGGCAAGAGCCGGTAGGGCACAGAGTCCCAGGGCGATACAGCAGCGGCCGGTGAAACGGGGCACCGTGTGCAGGGCGGCGCCCAGCAGCATGGCGAGAAAGGGGGCCGTGTAGAGAAGGTAGCGCGCTTCGAGGGCGGGCGCCAGCAGATAGGATTGCAGGTAGACCCCCAGTGCGGGCAGCAGCCAGCAGCACAGGCAGAGCAGCAGCTTGGTGCGGTCGAGAGCGGTGAACCGGGCGCGCCGCAGGAGCAGGGCGAGCGCCCCGGCGATAAGGGCGGTGGCCACCGCGAGCGCGCCGGGGAAGTCGGGCCAGAAGAGGTCGACTTGCGTAACGATGCGCAACAGCAAGACTGGGCTGGGGTCTTCTATCCAGTCGAGCGCTTTCTCGGCCGCGCCGTAGTCGGCGTTGGCGACCCACGCGATCCAGGTCGCAGCGAGGCCCACCTGGGTGTAGAACCAGATGGAAACGCCGCGTCCCCAGCGCCGGCTCAGGAACAACCAGCAGAGCTGGGCAATCGGCAGATAGACGGCGATAGGATGGCACAAGACGGGTGGAATGGCGGCGCAGGCCGCCACGCCCCCACGACGCAGGTCATGCGGACGGGCCGCGAGGGCGCTGATGGCGGCGGTACTGATGAGGCCACACAGCGTGAGCAGTGCGTAGGGGCGCAGTTCCTGGGCGTAGAAGGTGAGCAGCGGCGACAAGACGAAAAGTGCAAGCGCCGTGAGGCCGGCCACGGACCCAAACCATCGGCGGCCGAGCACGGCCACGAGTAGCCCGCTGATCGCATCGACCAGCAGCCCCAGCGCACGCAGGGCAACCAGGCCGCTGCCGAAGAGCTGTGCCCAGCCGTATTGGACCAGGTAATAGCCGGGCATGGCCGTCGCGTCTTGAAAACGGATGATGCGCAGATAGTCCGCGAGACTGCCGTCGCCGCAGCCGTGCGCCTCGAAGCTGATGAGTTCGTCGTACCAGACCGGTTCTGCGGCCAGCCCCCAGGCCCGCAGCCCCAGGCCGAGGCCGAGCAGTGCGGCCACGGCAGCATAGTAGGGCGCGGTCTTGCGCGCGTGCCGCCCGATGTGAGTGCGCTCAGGCGGTCTCGACAACGTTCGCGGCGGGCGGCACTTCCGCCTGCGGCTCGACCGGCGCCTTGTTCACCCCTTTCGGCGGATGGAACGTCAGGGCGAAGAGGATGAGTACCCCGAGCGCCATGGCGCCGGGCGCCATCCATATGGACCACCAATTGGCCTGTTCTTCGACGCTGAAGGTCTCGACGATATAGCCCGCGACCTGATAGCCAATCAGCATGCCGAGTCCGTAGGTGACCAGCGCGATGAAGCCCTGGGCACTCGCCTGAATGGATTTCGGGGCGGTCTGGTCGACATAGATCTGTCCGGTGACGAAGAAGAAGTCGTAGCAGATACCGTGCAGGAGGATACCGAGGTAGAGCAGCATGATGGCGCTGCCCTCCGCATCGCCGTAGGCGAACGAGGCATAGCGCAGTACCCAGGCCCCCATACCGACGATGAGCATCCACTTGACGCCGAGCCGGCGGAAGAAGAACGGCATGACGAGCATGAAGGCGACTTCCGACATCTGGCCGAGGGTCATGGTGGCC
>CAYMLC010000087.1:0-4597 GCA_964390765.1 uncultured Nitrospirales bacterium | reverse complement strand
TGCATACCCACATCGTTCAGGAAGGGGTTGGCCATCTGATAGTAGAAGGCCAGCGGGATGCAGATCAGGAACGACGCGATGACGAAAATGGCGAAGTGCGGCTGCCGCATGAGCCCGAGCGCTTCAAGGCCAAGGATATCGCCCATGTTCACCGGCTTGCCCGTGGACTTGGGCGGGGTGTTGGGCAGGAAGAAGGAGTAGATGCCGAGCATCAGCGAGGCGGCCGCCGCCATACGCATGGGCCAGGGCGTGGCATCAATGTCGGTGAAGAGTCCGCCCAAGACAAAGCTGATGGAAAGGCCCGCCACAATCCAGCCCAGGGTACCGAACACGCGGATGGCGGGAAACTCGGCGTCGGGGTTCTCCATCTTGTTGAAGGCGATGGCGTTGACCAGCGCGAGCGTCGGCATGTAGCACAGCGAGTAGGCCAACAGCGTCCAGAAGATGGGGCCGGCGCTCGTCAGCGTGCTGGTGTAGGCGAGCAGTGCGGCGCCCAGCAGGTGCAACACGCCGAGCACGACCTGCGCCGGGAAGAAGCGGTCGGCAATCATGCCGATGAAGAACGGCGCGACGATGGCAGCGATGGCATTGGTGCTGTAGATGCGGCTGACCTCGGGGCCGGTGAACTCCATCTGGAAGAACCACGTGGCGGCCGTCACCAGCCACGCGCCCCAGATGAAGAAGTTCAGGAACATCATGACCGAAAGCTTGATTCGGACTGTGCTGGACATGGCGCCGCCTCCCCTGCTGCCGCTGCGGTTCATACTTTGGCCCCAAGTCTAGAGGATTGGGCAGAGCCTATCAATGGCGCGCCCCCTCAGCTTGCCGCGTCGCCGAAGGCCCTGGCCAGTGCCTGCTCGAGCGCGGTGCGCGTGGTCAGCACCCAGACAATGGGTTCGCGCAGCGTGGCTTCAAAGGCGTCGATCGCCGCCACATCGAGGGGGTCGCACAGGGCTACCCGGCGGGGCCGGCCGCCCCCCTGCAATGGCAACATGCCCTGGAGACGCAGCGCCGCCGCACTGAAACGCGCGACGAGGGCCTCGTCGGGCCGTGCGCCGGCGAGGTCGTCGTAGGCCAGACCGCTCTGCTGGCTCAGCACCTGGGCGAGGGTGGCTTCCGAGCAGACGCCCTGCGCGACCAGTACATCACCCAGACGGCGGCCGGTTGCTTCCTGCGCGCGCAGCGCCCCATCAATCTGCTCTGGTGTCGCCAGCCCCTCCTGCGCCAGCAGCACGCCCAGGCGCACGCGGGCGAGGGTATGCGCGGCGGCACGCAGTTCGCGCGTGGTCGGGGCGCGCGGCGCCAGCACCTGGCCCGCTGCGGCGGGAGGCGCACTGGCACCGGCGGCGGACAGCATCTGCGCGGCCCACGCGCCACAGGTCGCAGGGCGGGCATCGGTCTCGCGCGCGAGCCCGGCAAGTAGCGCGTCGTTCACGTCAGGCCCCAGCGCGTCAATCGGACTGGGCGTGCCGAACTGCGCCGCTTCCAGCGGGTCGCGGGTGCCGCAGGGCGGGGCGCCGCTCAGCAATTCATAGACACTAGCCGCGAGGCTGTAGAGGTCGCTGCGCCGGTCGACCGGGCCGCCGCGCATCTGTTCGGGACTCATGAACTGTACGGTACCCGCGGTGCGCTCGCTGCTGAGCCGCTGGTGTACTTCGCGCAGGGTGCGCGCGATACCGAAATCGGCGAGGCGAACGCGGCCATCGTTTCCGCGCAGCAGGTTGCCGGGCTTGATATCGCGGTGCAGCACGCCGTTCTCGTGGGCATAGTCGAGCGCCTGCGCGATAGCGGGCAGCCAGCCGAGCACGTCGCGAAGCGCGAAGGGCCCGCCCCTGGCCAGCAGCGCCGTGCGCAGGTCGTCGCCCGAGACATAGTCCATCACGATGAAGGGCTGGCCCGCGCCCTCGTGAAAGGTGTGCACACCCAGAATATTGGGGTGGCGCAAGCGCCTTGTGAGGAGCACCTCACGCTTGAGGTCGGCAAGGGCGCGCCGGTCGTAGCGATAGGCCTCGCGCAACAGCTTAATCGCGACGGGCGCCTCGTCCAGCAGCGCATCCAAGGCCAGCCAGACACGGCCGACTCCCCCACGCCCCAACTCGCGCACGAGGGCGTAGCGCCCGGCGAGGACCAGCCCGGGACGCAGTGGCGGCGGCGGTGTGGATTCGGTCGGCAGAAGGCAGTCCTCCGTGCGGTGGTACACACCTTTTTCTGGTGCTGGCGGCCGGTGCAGGAAAATAGCGTAACGGCCAACGATGCTGCACGGCGGAACCCGGGCACGCCGCGATTTGTTGCATTCACAGAGACCATTACGACGAACCATGAATGAACGCGGCACACGTGCGTCCATATCGACAGAACGCGGGTCACACGGCGCCCGACCAAGAATGGAGGATTCCACCATGAGCAGGTGGTCAATGATGATCGCGGCAGGGCTGCTGGCCACCACGGCGGCGTGGGCGCAGGCGGACAGCCCGATGCACGCGCGCGTCAGCTTTGATGCCGGCAGCACGCTGGTGAAGGGCACGCAAGACAGCGATTGGGGCAGTGCACCGGTGAATACGCTCCTGTTGCCCGGAGACAACCTATGGGTCGACGACGGCGGCACCGCCGAAATCGAGCTGCCCGGCCTGAATTACCTGCGGCTGGCGGACGGCAGCAAGGCCGAACTCGAGGCGCTGCCGCCCAATGCCACGATACGCGGCTGGACGGGCGCCTTCTTCGTACATCGCCTGCAGCGCGCCACAGGCGACTTTGTCTTCAAGACCCCCGCCGCCACGGTACAGGTCGCACCGGAGAGCATGGTGCGGATCGACGTGTTGCAGGAGGGGCAGACCACGGTCACCGTGCGCTGGGGCCAGGCGCTGGTGCGGGCGGCCACTGGCGAACCGGTGACGGTACCGGCGGGTAAGCGGGTCTTCATCGACCCCGGCCTGTTGCCGAGCACACCGGTGGACTTCAACCGTTCGGAAGAAGACGGCTTCGACCAGTGGAACCGAGGCCGGGCCGAGTACCTGGCCGTAGGCCCGAGCCCGGCGCCCAAGTCGGTCGAGTTTGCATCGAGTACACTGGGCACGGCCGATCTGGCCAAGCACGGCGAGTGGGTTTATGTGGACAACCGGCACTACTGGCGACCGACGGTTGTGGTGGATTATGTGCCGTTCCGTGCGGGGCACTGGAGCTATACGCCCGCCTATGGCCACGTGTGGGTGGGGCAGTATCCATTCAGCTACGTTACGAGCCACTACGGCCGCTGGCGCCACTTCGACCGGTACGGCTGGGTCTGGCGCTACGACCCGGTGTGGAGTCCTGCCTGGGCCGCCACGTTCCGCGTGGGCAACTACTATGCCTGGGCGCCGATTGGCTTCGACTATCTGCCCACGCGCTACAGCGTGGGCGGCACGTTCGCCGTGGGCGGCGTCGACTTCTTCGTCGGCGCGACGACCTTCGTCCCGTCCAGCTATCTGTACTACGGCCCGCACTACGTGAATCCGTTCTACGGGAGCCTGCTGAATCCATTTCGCCCGAATGATTTCTACCTGTGGAACACGGGTTACCCGGGCTTCAACAACACGTTCATCAACGACAGCTTCAACAACAACACGTTCATCAACTTCGCGAACGGGCCCGTGATCGACCGCATCCCCTTTAACGACACCGTGCAGCGCGTGCGCGACTTCACGCCGCGCCGCTCGATCCGCGGCCCCGACGTGTATGGCCCGGCGCGGGAAGTGGCCAGCGCGCGGGTGGCACGCCTCGAAGACCGCGTGGGCGTGCGAAGCTTCAATACGCGCAGCGTGCGTGATGTGAGCACCGATGCCGGCGCACGCGTGGCCCGGAACACGGTGACCCGATCGGTCCGCCTGGATGAGCGCCTCAGCACCTCGATGCGCACGGCGCGCACGGGCACGGCGAGCACGACCGTACGTGGCGGCACGCGCATAACCAGCGACAGCACCAGCGGCGCCCGCAGCGTGCGCAATACGCAGACGGTGCGCAGTGCGAGTCCCGATTCCGCTTCGGGGCGCAGTGTGGGCACGCCCGGCACGCGTAGCGGCGGCGAAAGCAGCACGACCCTGCGCCGCACCGGCACAGACCGCAGCACGACTTCGGCCCGCGGCACCACGGTGCCCAATCCGCGCACGAGCATCACCACGCGCGGGAGCGGCACGCCGGACACTTCTTCGGCGACCCGCACGCGCACCAGCATCACCGGCCGCAGCCCGGAGGGCGCCGCCCCATCGACGCGCACCGTACGCACCCAGCCGGACAACGGCAGCGCATCGGGCGGGGTGCAGCGCACGCCCATCCGCAACGACGCCGGCGGCCGCAACATCCAGTCGCGCACACCTGTCCGTCGCGATGGGGGTGGCAGCGATGTACGCAGTATTGCGCCGCAGCGCACCGTGACACCGCAGCGTGCGATTACGGTACCCGAACGCACCACGCGCACCGTGCGCACACCGGGCCGCAGCACGGGCACCGCAAACGAGTCGGCACGCACGCCCACCAGCCGCAGCCGCGAGAATGTGCGGATCGTAACGCCGCGTTCTTCTACCAGTAGCGGGGCGAACACGCGCACCGAGATACGCACGCGCAC
>CAYMLC010000086.1:8559-9976 GCA_964390765.1 uncultured Nitrospirales bacterium | reverse complement strand
AACATGGTGTGGCCAAAGCGAAACGCCGCGGTCGCAAATTCATTGGTGATACCGGGGTGCATCGTCGGGTCGTAGCCGCGATAGGGTGGCAGCGCATCGGGACCCAGCAAAATGGGCAGGAACTCGCGGTACGTAATACGCTGCATGATACCGACCGTCACCGCACGCGCCGTCTGATACAGCCGCTCCCCATCCCAGTCCGGATGTTCGCCGGCAAAGCGGTCGGCCCAATGGTTGTGCTCGCGCACCCACAGCGTATGCATCGCCATCAGGCCCACCTGCTCGTTGGCGCGCACATCGCCCGCCACAAAGAACGCGTCGCTGTGGTCGGGTTCATTGGCAAGACCGTCCGCGTTGTAGGGCAACAGGTCGCCGGCACTCGTCTTTAACTGGCCACTGCCGTCGAAGCGGCGCAGGGCCACGGCGCGCTCATCGTACGCGCCATAGACGTTCGACCCATCGATAAAGGCGGTTATCTCGTTGAGTTGTTGGGCCGCATTATCGGCGTACGTGTAAAACGAGCGGTCCAGCGGCATGACCTGGGTACCCGTAGCCATCGGGTCGAACCATGGGTCGCCCGCCGGAATAGCCACATAAAAGGGCACGGGCGGGTCGAACACCGGCACCAGCGTAATGTCGTGGTCCAGAAACTGGCCCCACTGCCAGAACATATCGGTGACGCCCTGCGGGTTCGGCAGGTCGCGCGGCTGCGCCATCACGGTGTTGCTCACCGTGCGCGGGTTGGCCCGGGCCGCGGTCCGCGGCATCTCGATACCGTCGGCGTAATCCGGGTAGCCGATGCGCAACAGTGGGCGCTCCGCGGTACCCCACTCGAGGTAGGCCTCATTGTTGCCCCAGCCGTCGATCGCGCGCACGTCCCCCAGTTCCAGCGGGTCTGGCCCTTGCCCCAGTGGCGGACACCCCGCCAGCACCGTCGCCGTGGCCGCCAGTACGCCCAGCCACTTCCAGCCTACCGTGTGGGTGCTCATCTCCCATCCCTCCTCTGCGTGCGACGCGCTACGACCTGTCACCGCTATCGGTATCACCGCCCCAAGTAGAGCACGCTGCCCGTGTGCCGTGCTCCCTGTGCCCATGACAGAATAGCAGGCTACCAGTTTTCAACCCGACACTCGACGCGCACGCCATGCACGCGGTAGGCTCTGGCCCATGCAACCCCTGCGCGTAATTGTGACCGGCGCAAGCCGGGGTATCGGCTTCGGTATCGCCGTGCAACTGGCGCACCATGGCTGTGCTGTGGGTGCGCTGGCGCGGTCGGCCGACAGTCTGGCCGCGTTGCAGCACCAGATTCACGGCAGTGGCCGGGTGTGCGAGGTCGCGGCGGCGGACCTGCGCGAGCCCGCGGCCGTCGAACGCGCCATCGCCCAATTGCGCGACGACCTGGGCGGCGTGGATGCAC
>CAYMLC010000086.1:2348-8549 GCA_964390765.1 uncultured Nitrospirales bacterium | reverse complement strand
GGAGCGGCTGTCCTCGCGCGAGTGCGCCGCCTTCGTCTCCGGCGTGGTCAAGGATGCGTTCAGCCTCTGGCTCGAAGAATGGCACGAGATGATCGAGACGAACGTGAACGGGCTGTTCTACGCCACGCGCGCAGTGCTGGGTCCGATGCGTGAACAGGGCCACGGCCACATCATCAACGTGTCGTCGATATCCGGCAAGCTGCCACTCGCGGGCGGCAGTGGCTATGCCGCCTCCAAGTTCGCGTGTACCGGCTTCAGCCAATCGCTCTTTTTCGAAGCGCGGCCGTTCGGCATTAAGGTGACCACCATCTTCCCCGGCTCGGTCGACAGCGGCTCGCACCGGCACGACCCCGACGCCGACCACAGCTGGAAGGTGCGGCCGGAAGAGGTAGGGCGCGTTTGCTGGGACGTGCTGAACACGCGGCGCGAGAACCTGATTGCCGAAGTGGAGATCCGACCGCTCATCCGGCCCAGCGGTGCCTAGCGCACCACGCCTGCACGAGCTGTGCACTGTGCATAGCTGTCGACATCTTGCCCGCCCTACAAGCTGTTCCACGCACCGTCCGGTCATCGCCACGAGCGTGAGCGCCGGAATCACTGCATCGCCTGACCCGGATATCCGCGCGCCGCATTGAAGGATCGGGCAGGTATTGGCCATGGTCCTGCACATGGACGGCGCTACCCCCCCATCGGCGAAGCCAGGCGGCAACAGCGTTCGGCGGGGCGCGTGTGTGTGGCTTGTCGCGAGTGTGCTGCTGGTGGCGGTGCGCGGCGTGCGGTGGGACGAGAACTACGAGTTCGCACAGGTGCTGCTGGGGCACGTGCAGTATCCGCCGGGTCACCCGCTGCCCACCTACCTGCAGACCTTCTTCAGCGGCCAGACGTGGTTGCTCAGCGGGTTCATGACCCTGTTCGAAGGTCCCCTGCTACCCAACGCACTGCGCAACGTGCTGGTGCTGGCCGCGGTCACCGTGCCGCCCTTCCTGCTCACGACCCTGTTGACCCGGCGCGTGTGGGCCGGCCACCTGACCGTGGTCCTGCTGCTGGCCGAGGTGCACACCGCCTTCCTCACGAACTATCCCGCCCAGGTATGGCCGGACCTCTACTCGAACGGCATCGTAGGCCAGGGCTTCGCACTGCTTACGCTCTACGTGCTCGTGCGTGGCGGCACGTTCAATCGCGCCCTGTGCGTCGGCCTGATGCCGGCGGTACACTTGGGGCAGGCGCCTCCCGCGCTGTGTGCCGCGCTGTGCCACGCGTATCGTAGGCGCGGCAGCCGGCCTCGCTTCCGCAGCATCCTTCGCGGCCTGGCTCCGGGCGCATTGTTGACCGGCTGGCTCCTGCTGCAGGTAAGCGGAGTGGCCAGCCCGTTTCGAGAAGATCCGGGCATTCCCGGCGTTTACGACAGCGAAGCCCCTGCGTCCAGCTACTTCGCCGCCTACATGGAGCACTTTGCCAGCCACCGCGCGACGCCGGACGCATCGGGCCTGGTGCCGCTGCTGCTCGCCCTGCCGCTGGCGCTGATGCTGACCCAGCGCTCGGGCCGCACGCGAGAGGCCGCCATACATTCCGCCGTTTACCTGGCCGTCGTGGCGGGCGCTTCGGCGCTGGGCTGGGCCGGCGCGCTGGTGGCCGGGCCGCAAGGCCTGCAGCTCGTGCAAGGGTGGATGCCGTATCGCCTGCTGAACCATGCAGCACCCCTGGGCCTGGCGCTGGCCGTGGCCGTCTGCGCCGGCCTCGACGGTGGCCGCGCGCGCTGGTGGCCCGTGTTGGCGGCGCTGGTCCTGCTGTTGGCTCGGCCTGGCTTCGAACGCGTGCTGCCCGCCGAAGTGTACGCAGCCTACTGGGCCGATGGCGTGGCGGCCTTCTGCGTTCTGCTGGGCGGCGCATGGGGCGCGCTGGCACCTCGCGTATCGCGGCCCCTGGCCGTTGCCTGCATGGCGGCCTGGCTCGCGCTCGCAACCCTGCACCAGTGGGGCGCGCTCATGACGCTGGTGGGCATCGCGATTGGGCTGCTGACCTGGCAAGCCGAAGAACCTACGCTAGGGCAGCGCTACCGCCTGAACGCAGCGCTGGTGCTCACAGGCGTGGCGCTTACAGCGGGGCTGCTGGCGGAACAGTACCGGGCGCGGACAACGCTGCCGGCGCCACGTGATTTTACAGACATGCGCGCAACACTGGCGGCCGAAGACCGGCGCCACCTGGTGCTCGTGCCCCCGCAACAAGAAGGATGGCAGGCGCGGCTCGACCAAGCGGTGACGACTGACATGGCCACCATCACCTGGATTCCGTACAACCCTCGCATCGGTCAGCGCCTGGACAAGATGTACGCGGCGTTGTATGGCATCGATCTGTTGCCCGAACGTCCGGGCCGCGTGATCGCAGCCCCGTGGCCGGTCGCATGGCCCAGCCATATTGCCGATGATTGGATGACACTGCACGCACGCCACGGCTTCACGCATGTGCTGGTGCCCACGGACATGAATCTCCGCTTGCCCGTGGCGGTCGCAGGCGAACACTACACGCTGTATGAGGTGAAGCATGCGCGTTCGGAAGCCCTGTAGCGCAGCCATGCGTAGCGTACAGCCCAACACCCTCCTCCTGCGCGGGCTCGTCTTGTGGGCCGCGGTGTCCATCGTGGCGGTGTTGCTGCGTGGTCTGCGCTGGGACGAAAGCTACGAGCATGCCCAGGTCATCGCCGGGCTCGTCACCTATCCCCCCGGCCACCCGCAGGCCGTCTACGCGCACAACGCGTTGACCGTACAGAGCGGGTTGAGCGCGCTGCTCCTGCAATGCGGTGCGGGCGCGTGGGGTGTGGCGCTGTGGCGCAATGCGCTCTTTCTCTTCGCCACCGTGGCGCCGCCCTATCTGCTCACGGCCATGCTGTGCCGCCGCGCGTGGCCGGGCCACCTCGCCGCGCTGATCACCTTGCAGGGCGTCTTCCTCAGCTTCGACGGCCCCTATCCGATGATGGTCTGGCCAGAGACCTATACCAACGGCCACATCGGCGGCGGCTTCGCACTGGTTGCGTTGGCCCTGCTCGTTGGTGGGCAGGTGCGCGCGGGCGCGCTGCTCTTTGGCCTGCTGCCCGCTGTGCACGTGGGCCAGTGGCCGGTGCTGCTGGGTTGGATGCTCTGCGCCGCGGCGTGGTGCGTACTACGGCGCGATGGCGCCACGCTGCGCACGGGAGTGCTGTGGTCGGGCACCGGCCTCGCGCTCACGTTTGCCTATGCGCTGTTTCACCGAGCCGTGCTGCACGTGCCCATCGAAGCGGCGGTGACGGATGAAGCCCGCGAACTGTGGGCGGCGTTTACGCGGTATCACGACCTGCACCGGCAGCCGCCCAATGTGAACGGCCACCTGATGATCGCGGGTGCATTCGTATTGGCCTCGCTGACCGTCTGGAGCAGCGCGACGCGCACGCGCGCGGCCGGCATCGCGCTCTATGTGCTGGGCGTAGCCGCGGCGGTATGGGGCACACTCGCGCTGCATACGTGGCTCGGCGATGCGCTGCCTTTCATCTTTCAGGCGTGGATGCCCTACCGCATGATCAACCACCTGCCCGCCTGCTTCGCCGCGTGCGTTCTGGCGCTGCTCATGCAGCCGCGCGCGCTGCCCTGGCCCGCACTGTTCGCTGTCGCTTATGCGGTCACGCTTGCGGTGTTGCCCTTTACGCTCGCGGCCACCGAGGGCAGCACGCTCCATAACTGGCTCGACGCCTACGTGGCTGAGGGCGAAGCCGTGGTCTTCGCGCTGTTCGGCCTCGCCGTGGTCATGGGCACCCAGCCCTTGCCTGGCGCGTTCCGTGTGGGGTGTGGCGCCGTGCTGGTCGCGGCCCTCGCGCCTTTCCATCAATTCGGCGCTGCCTGCGTCGCGCTCGGCCTCCTGCTCGGAGCGGGCGGACCCGCCATGCTCCGCCGACACGCCTTCCCCACCGCGCCCCGGGGCACACGCCTGGCCGTGGCTGCGCTCGTGCTGCTCGTCTTGGTGGGCCACCAGGCGCGCTATCGCCAGTCGCTGCCCGTGCCGCCCTTTCAGATGGCCGTCGCCGAAGCCCTGGCCGATGAACCCAATGCCATGGTCGTCACCGGCCCGTTCCCCTTCCTGTGGCAAGCGCAGACCGGCCAGCCCATCTTTACCGAGGCCACCACCCACTCACTCGTCAGCTACCTGCCCGCACTCGCTCCGCGCATCGAAGCCATGTACCGCGACGTGTACGGCATCAGCCTGCGCGGCCCCGGCATCGCCGACCACCGCCCGGTGTGGCGCACGCGCGATGCGGCCACGTGGCACGCGCTCGCCGCGCGCTGGCAGTTTGCCTACGTCGCCGCACCGGTTGACCTGCCGCTCGAATTGCCGCTCCGCCTCGAAGCCGACGGCTGGCGGCTGTATGATGCGCGCGGCACGAAGCAGGGCGACCAAGGCGGCACGCCATGAAGATTGGCATCATCGGCGCGGGGATATCCGGCATGAGCGCGGCGCTCACCCTGGCGCAGCGCGGCCACGAGGTGGACGTGTTTCAGCGCGAGGGCAGCGTGGGCGGGTTAATCGCCACGTTCGACTTCGACGGTGTGCGCATCGAGCATTTCTACCACTTTCTGTGCGCAACCGATCACGGCTACTTTGCGCTCGCCGATGCGCTGGGCCTGCGCGAGCGCGTGCGCTTCGTCCCGGCACGCACCGGCTTCTACTACCAGGGCACGTGTTATCCCTTTTCGGGCGCACTGGACCTGTTGCGCTTCCGGCCCATCCCCTTCAGCCAGCGCCTGCGCTTCGGCGTGTTCGCGCTCGAAGCACGCTGGCGCACCGAGTGGCAGCAGCTCGATGCGATCGCCGCCAAGCCGTGGCTCATTGACCGGCTGGGCTACCGCGCCTACCACGTGATCTGGGACCCGCTGCTGCGGCTGAAGTTTGGCGAGTTCCACGAACACCTGAGTGCGGCCTGGGTGTGGCATCGCATCCACCGCGTGGCCAAGTCGAAGGGCAAGCTGGGCTATCTCGAGGGCGGCACCGGCTTGCTGCTCGATACGCTGGCCGCCAAACTCAATGCGCTCGGCGTGCGCCTGCACGCGTCGACCCCGGTACGCCAAATCACGGCGCACGACGGCGCGGTGTCGGGGCTGACGCTCGAAAACGACGCGCACCATGCCTGCGACCGCGTGGTCTCGACGGTTCCGCTGCCGGTATTGGCCGGGCTGCTACCCGATGGGTGGGAGGACTACGCCGCACAGTTGCGCCGTGTTCAGTACATCGGCGTGGTGTGTGTGCTGTTCAAACTCCGACGCCGCGTGTCGCCCTATTTCTGGCTCAACGTGCACGACAGCCGGGTGCCCTTCAACGGCATCATCGAATACACGAACCTCAACCCCCTGGGTGGCGAGCACGGGCACCTGGTGTACGTGCCCTACTACGTGCCGACCAACCACCCGCTCTACACCGCGAACGATGCGGACATCGTCGCGCAGTCGTGGCAGGCCTTGCGCATCCTCAATCCGCAACTGACCGACGCCGATTGCCTGGGGCATCATGTTGCGCGCACGCCCTACGCCCAGGCCATCTGTCCTGTCGGCTTCCTCAACATGCTGCCCGACACCCGAGCGCCACTTGCCGGCCTGCACCTGCTCGACTCGACCTTCCTCTATCCCGAAGACCGCACCCAGTCCGGCCACGTGACGCGGGCCTGGGCCTGTGCGCGGGACATCGACGCGTGACCGCACCCGGCCCAAGGCCCCAGGCCGTGCGCGCACACTATGCCGGGCTGGCCCGCGCCTACGACGCCCGCGCCAATCGCGCCTGCAACGAAGCGTATCGCCGATTGGCCCGCCAGACACTGGTCGGCTGCACATGTGTGATCGAAGTGGGCGCGGGCTCGGGCCAGTTGCTGGCCAGTCTCGATGCCCGCACACGGATAGCCGCGGACCTCTCGCCCCACATGCTGCGTGCCGGCGCCGACCAGGCGGCCCCGCCGGCGGGCGCGGCGCTTTCGCGCACCGCGGCGGAGGCGGCGCGCCTGCCTTTCGCGCCCAATACCTTCGACGGCGCTCTCAGCATCAACATGCTCGAGCACGTGGCCGACCCGCCAGCCGTTGTCCAAGAGGCCGCACGGGTCTTGAAACCGGGCGCCCCCCTGCTGCTGGTCACCCCCAACGGCGGCGTGGCGTGGCTGCTGCTGTTGACGGCGTATCTGTTCCCGCTGCCGTT
>CAYMLC010000086.1:0-2338 GCA_964390765.1 uncultured Nitrospirales bacterium | reverse complement strand
GTGGCTGCTGGAAGGTCTCGAACGCCTGCGCCTCAAGCTGCCGGAGGGCCCCCATCGCTTCCTCGATGCCAGCGCCCTGCGCGCATGTGCCGGCCCAGACTTCGAGGTCACCGAACTGCGCGCGTTTCTCGCCTTTCCCGCCGGCCCCGGCGGCCTCGTACGCGCGGTGGACCGGCTGGCCGCCGGCCACGGTCTCTTTCTGTACGCCGTGCTTAAAAGGTGCGAGACCTCACCATGAGGCCGACGCCTCGCCATCGCTTGGCATAAGCGATACGTAGATATCGCCGTCGCGAATCTCCAGCGCGTGCGGGCGCAGCACCGCATCGTTGGCGCCTTCAAGACACGCCCCGGTTTCCAGGTCATAGACCCAGCGATGGCGCGGACAGGTTACCCGCATACCCTCGCGGCGGCCGGTGGTGAGGTCGGCAAACTGGTGTTTGCAGCCGACCTCCCGGGCGAAGAGGGTGCCGTCGTCGCGGCGGATAATGCCGACGAGCCGCCCCATCAGCCGGTAGCTGCGCATGCGCGTGCGGGCGAAATCGTCGATATGGGCCACCTTCACCATTTGCATTAAAATACGCGGCTTTCGTGTTTCATCAACCAGAAGCACCCGTATCGTCCGCTCGACACGGATTCTGCTTCATCGTATAGTGGCGACCGACGCGCGCAGAGAGCGTCCAGGAATGGTCGCAGGGGCGCTACTGTTTAATGCTAGGCACAGGCAAGTCAAGCGTTTAGATAAACGCGGGAACGCTGGGAGAATGGCAATGCTCGAAGCCAACGATAAATACTTCCGCCCCGATATGACCGTGGCGGAAGCAATGAAGCTGCATCCGCGCGTCGGCGAAGTGTTTGCCGCCTTCCACCTGGGCGGCTGTTCGCACTGCGGCATCAGCACCTTCGAAACCATCGAGCAGGTCTGCATGGCGTATGGCGTAGATGTGGAGACGCTGATGGAGGTGCTGGAAGACCTGATGGAGAAGGCGCCCGCCGAAGCTGCGGAATCGGGCGCGCGCGAAGGCTGATCCCGCTTGATAGGCCAGGACCAAGGCGAGCCACTGGGACCAAAACGGCGCGGGCCGTTGTTCTTGTAGCCAGTGGTTCAGTGTGGTTAACATGGGTTTAGGCACAAGATAAGAACGGATGTGGTAAGCAGCATATGGCCACCAGTACCGATACACATCAACCGAAAGCGCTCGTCTCCGCCACCGCGGACGCCATCGCCGAACTCAAGCGGCTGCTCACCGAGCAGAATCCGGAAAGCAAAACCGGCGTGCGTCTCGCCGTGAAGGGCGGGGGCTGCTCCGGCTTCAGCTACGTGCTCGACTTCGACACGAAGCGCGAGGGCGACAATACGCTAGAGCAGGATGGCGTATTGTTCTATATGGACCGCAAGTCGACCATCTACCTGAAGGGCATCGTGCTTGACTACCGCAGCGGGCTTCAGGGCAAGGGCTTCGTGTTCCAGAATCCCAACGCAACCAACACCTGCGGCTGCGGCGAGTCGTTTAGCGTGTGACCGTGCGGGCGGCGGCCGGATGAGCGTATTGCGCGAGATTGCGGCCGTGCGCGAGCAGGTGGGCTGGTGGCGCCGCACCGACCACACTATCCTGCAGGTCACCGGCAAAGATGCCGGCGGATGGTTGCACAACCAGACCACCAACGACGTGCTGGGACTGCGCAGCGGCCAGGGCAACCGTCAGTGTCTGCTGGACCGCAAGGGGCGCGTGCAGACCACCTTCACCCTTCACCGCTTTGAAGACGAATTCTGGGCACTGATTGGGAAGGAGCAGCGCGAAGCCTTCTTCCAGCGCCTCGATACGCACCTCTTTCTCGAACTGGTCTACGTCAACGACGTCGGCGCGGACACGCCGCAACTGATCGTCGAGGGGCCGCGCAGCATTGCGCTGCTGGCCGCGCTCAGCGATGCGCCACCCGAAGTGACCGCCGCACAACTGCCGCGCGCGCCCTACGCGTTCGCACCGATGTTGCTGGCCGGTATTGAGACGCTGGTCTTCCAACACTCGGAATCGGGCGAGACCGGTTTTCTGCTGGTGCCCGGCGAGGCGGATGGCGTGCCACTGGCCGAGGCCGTGCGGGAGGTGGGGCATGATTTCCTGCTGACCGATGTGAGGGAGGCGGCACGCAACGTGTTACGTATCGAAGCCGGCCGACCACGTTTCGGCACGGACTTCGGGCCCGACGTGATCGTGGCTGAGACCCCGCTCGAAGCGCAGGCGGTGAGCTACAGCAAAGGCTGCTACCTGGGGCAGGAAGTGGTGGCGCGGCTGAAGGCCTACGGCTCGCCCAAGCAAGCACTGGTCGGCCTGCGGCTGTT
>CAYMLC010000085.1:0-9976 GCA_964390765.1 uncultured Nitrospirales bacterium | reverse complement strand
AGCGATTGTAACGTTGGCCGCCGGTGTGCCGCGCGAACGCATGGCGCCGCTGCGCGGCTGGCCGGTCTGTATACCAGAGGCCGACGCCTACCCGCCCGAAGCGGGTGCGTGGCACGAGGCGGACTGGACGGGCTGCGCGGTGGAAGGGCCGGACGGCGCGCCGCTCGGCACGCTGGAAATGGTGATGGATACGCCGGCACATCCGGTGTTGGTGATACGTGAAACGGAGGGCGCGCGCCTCTTGGTGCCCGCCATCCCCGAGACAGTTGAAGACGCCGACCCCGACGCGCGCGTCGTGCGCCTCGGCGACATCGGGCCCTACGCCGTGCGCGAGGAGGCGGGCGATGCGGATTGATATCCTCACGCTCTTCCCCGAGATGCTCGAGGCGCCGCTCGACGCCAGCCTGCTGGGCCGCGCGCGCGCCCAGGGCCTGCTCGAGGTGCGCCTCACCAACATCCGCGACTTCGCCACCGACCGGCACCGAACGGTGGATGACGCGCCCTATGGCGGCGGCGCCGGCATGGTCATGCAGTGTGCGCCCATCGCGGCCGCGCTCGAAGCCGTGGAGGCGCGCGCTGCACATACGGTGCTGCTGAGTCCACGCGGCCACCGGCTAGACCAGGCGCGGGTGCGCGAACTGGCGGCGTTGCCGCGCCTCGTGCTGCTGTGTGCGCGCTACGAGGGTGTGGACGAGCGGGTGACGCAGGAGCTGGTGGACGAGGAATTGTCCATCGGAGACTACGTGCTGAGCGGGGGCGAGACCGCGGCGCTGGTGGTCGTCGAAGCCATCAGCCGCATGCTGCCCGGTGTGGTCGGCGATTGGGAATCGGTCGAGACCGATTCGTTTTATGACGGCATTCTGGGGCCGCCGCAATACACGCGGCCGCCCGTGTGGCGCGGCCGTGCGGTGCCCGAGATACTGCGCGGCGGCAACCATGCGGCGGTGGCACGGTGGCGGCGCAAGGCGGCGCTGCGCCAGACGCGGGCGCGCCGCCCCGATTTGTTGACGGATTTAAGTGACAGCGACCAGGCATTACTGGCCGAAATAGAGCAAGACGAACAGGCGGAGCACAGCGACTCCGCCGCCCGAGAGGAGTGCGAACCATGAACCCCGTGGTGCAGGAAATCAGCCAGGCCCAACGCAAGGCCGAAGTGCCGACGTTCAACGTGGGCGATACCGTGCGCGTGCACTTCCGCATCGTGGAAGGTGAGAAGGAACGCGTCCAGGTCTTTGAAGGCGTGGTCATCTCGCGCAAGGGCGGCGAAAGCCCCGAGGCAAAGTTCACCGTGCGCCGCGTGGCCTTCGGCACCGGCTGCGAGCGCGTGTTCCCCCTGCACTCACCGCGCGTGGAAAAGGTCGAAGTAACGCGCGAGGGCGCACCCCGCCGCGCCAAGCTCTACTACCTGCGCGAGCGCTCGGGCAAGGCCGCACGCGTGCCGGAAAAGGTGCGCGTGGGCAAGGCAGGCGAGAAGGCCACCGCGAAGTCGAAGCCGGCGACGAAGACCAAAGCGAAAGCCAAGCCCAAGGCCAAGGCCAAGGCGAAGGCCAAAAGCAAGAGCTGACGTGGCGAGCGCGCGGAGGCACACCGCGCCGCTACCCCAATCCTCGTCATTCCTGCGAAAGCAGGAATCTCGCTTGAGACCGGTGCGTCCGCAAGCCACGTGCGCGCCCTGCCATGCGATCCCCATGCGCGCGGACCACGCGCAAAGCCTGCCCTTTTGGTGACCCACTGGAAAACCGGCGCCCTGCTCCCGCAGTCTTCTCCCGGGCAACCGCAACGCACAGGAGCACGCCGCACCGTGACGCGCAGTATCCAGAACACCGCAGGCGAATGGGAGCGCGAAGCGCGTTCGCGCCGCTTTAATCTCTACGAGGCCGTAGCTGTGATGGTGCTGGTGCTGGTGGCGCTCTGGCCCCTGCACTATGGCCTGGGCGTGCTGGGCGGCTATGGCTGGGCCGAGCCGCTGTCGTTGGGTGTGCTCGCGCTGGGCGTGATCTATCTGCTCTTCGTGTCGCCGTTCCTACACCGCGACACCGCGTCGAGTTGGGGGCTGGGCAATCCGCGCACGCTCTGGCGATTGGTCAGCACGGGGCCCACCTCGCGGCGCGTGGCGGTAGGGCTGAGCGCCCTCACGGTCTTCCTCATCCTCAATGTCGCCAACTTTACACTCTGGCCCGAAGTGGCCGATTTCCTGAACATCGACAAGACGGCCGCGGTCAACTGGCATCAGGAATGGCCGGGCCGCCTCTACGTGCTGGCGTTTGGCTTTGTCGTCGGCGGGCTCCTGACCACGTGCGTGCTGCGCTACGACAACTTCCTCTCCGCGTTCCGTACGGCCTGCATCATCGCGTTTCCGCTCTGCGCGGTCATCGTCTCCATCGCCGTGTGGCAGCGTGGCCTGGCCGCGTTCGACGACTTCAACGCGCGCGAGATCGGACTCGACATCTTCGGCTACATCTTCTGGGGCGCACTGCAGCAGTTGCTGTTCAGCGCCTGGTTCGGCACGCGCTTCCGCAAGGCCTTCGGCCCCGTCCAGGGCGCCAGCAATCGCCAGCCCGACCAGCGCTGGGCACTGGCGCTGCAGTTCGGCGCGGTGGGTTGTGTCGTGTTGACGTCCCTACTCTACGGCAGCCTGCATCTGGTCTACGGCGCCGATGCCGTCTCCACCGGCATCATCCCCAAGTTCGCGCTCTACCTCTTCCTCGTCAGCGCGGTGTTCGGCTATTTCTTCGCGCGCGACCGCAAACGGCTGCTCGTCGCCGTGCTCTCGGCCAGTTGCTTCGGGCTTATCCATATCCCCAGCTACCTGCTGCTCAGCGGCACGTGGCTGCTGGGCGTGGCCCTGGTCTATGTGTTTATGGAAGACAAGAACCGCAACCTCTTCGCCCTCGGCTTTATCCACGGGCTCAACGGCAGCGTGCAGGGCTGGCTGTTCAGCAGCGGCCAGGCAGGCGCATTGGAAGTCGAGTACTCTGTCGGCCCCACCTCGCTCGACGACCCCACCTTCGCGGTGTTGTGGTTCCCGCTCGTCGCCATCGGCGTGTACGCCGCGATTGCGTATGCGTGGCGCAACCGGCTCGAGCCCGCGCCCGCCTAGCGCCGTGTGATTCACACCGCCGCGCGGTCTATGCCCCCGCGCAGTACCCGTCTTCGGTGCCGTCTTCGGGGCACGCGTTGTACGCGCCGATGTTGAAGAACTGCACGAGGCGCAGCAGTTCGGTCAGGTCGACACTCCAGCTCGCGATAAGGTCCGCGTTGTAATCACTGGCATGCGGACAACAGTCACTCTTGCCGGTGCCGGGCGCAAAGCCGTCTTCGGTGCCTTCCGCGCATTGATAGCCGCTGCTGTTGAAGAATTGAATGACGCGCAGCAGCTCGCTCAGCGATATGGCGTTGTCGCCATCCGTGTCCGCACTGTGCACCACGGGCACCCCACAACCCGGCGCCCCCTCGCCTTCGGGCGGTGGTTCCAGACTGGGCGCAGCGGCGTGCACATAGCCCAGGTCGCGCAGCGCGCCAATCTCGAGGGGTGCATATTCGCGGCGTACAGTCTGGGGCGCAATCGCGCTTTCCATCACGGCGCCCCCCACGATGTTGCCGGTATCCCAGTGCGATAAGCTGCTGCCGCTTTGAAAGGGGCTGGGCGCGAAGATGCCCGGCCGCACGCCCTGGTCATAGCCGGCCACGCCCTGCGGCCCATCGAACGCGAGGTCGTTGCTGACGAGGTCGGGCAGTACGCCGTTGAAGCTCGGGGGACTGCCGCTCCACAAGAAACGAAACGGCTCGCGCCGCACGATGAACTGGTCGAGCACGCTGTAGGCGCCGTTGTTGGGGGTGTCGCCCAGGCTGATGAAGCCCAGGCCGTGCGTAATCTCGTGCAGCAACACACTGATCAGGTCGAACTCATCCGCACCGGGTGTGCCGGTGCTCTCGTTCCAGTTGTATCCGAAATCGACCGTGAGCGTGATCTCGGGCAAGCTGGGCGCCGGCTTGATGCCGGTGCGCACGCGCTCGAGCGTGGTGCCTTCGAAGAAGCCGCTCAGTCCCACGGGGTAGAAGGTGCCCGCCGAAGCCAGGAAGCCGTTGCCATCAAACTCGGAAGGCTGCACCTCGATATCGATTGTGGCGGTCTCGTTGAGCACATCGGCCACATAGGCCAGCGCGTCTTCGAGCCGGGCCCGGCGCTGGGCACCCGCCGCTGCATCGTCGAAGCCCGCGCCGCTGTCGAGATAGGTAATGTTCCAGGTGATGCCGCCCGACACGAACTGTTTGTCCGGCAGGGCCTTGGCCCGCACCACAGCGCTGCTGTCGACCAGCCACGCGCCACTGTGCGGCGCCACCAGCATCCAGTCGGCGGCATACGCGCCCCCGCCGCTGCCCGTAAGCAGCGCGACGCATACCATTACCCGCCAAGCGTTTGGCATTGCTAAGCTCCGTGGCGGCGCCGGGGCGCACGCGTTGGCCATCCTCTCAGGACTTCTACCACACGATGGGCAATTTGTGGCGCCGGAAACACGAGGTGTGCACTGGCGCGAATACATGGTCTCTTTACCCCACACCAGAGAGAAGGATGCCAAGGCTATGGAGCTCAACGCTTTGCAGGACAAGCTGTGCAGTGAATCGACCTGGGACTTCTCCGGGCTGCGCGCACTCCTCATCAACTGCACGCTCAAGCGCTCGCCGGCGCTGTCGCATACCGAAGGCCTGATGAACATGGCGCGCACGATTTTCGAGAAGAACGGGGTGCACGTCGACCTCGTGCGTGCCGTGGACCATCCGATTGCCTTCGGTGTCTACCCCGACATGACCGAACAGGGCTGGGCGGAAGACGCCTGGCCCGGCATCTACGAAAAGGTGAAGGCGGCCGATATCCTGGTGCTCGGCTCGCCTATCTGGCTGGGCGAGAAATCGTCGGTGTGCACGCAGGTTATCGAGCGGCTGTATTCGAGTTCGGGCGACCTGAACGCCGCCGGGCAATACGCCTACTATGGCAAGGTCGGCGGCTGTCTGATTACGGGCAACGAAGACGGTGTGAAGCATTGCGCGATGAGCATTCTGTACGCGCTGCAGCACATCGGTTACACGATTCCGCCTCAGGCCGATGCCGGCTGGATCGGCGAGGCGGGCCCCGGCCCCTCCTACCTCGACGAGGGCTCGGGTGGCCCGGAGAACGACTTCACGAATCGCAATACCACGTTCATGACGTGGAACCTGCTGCACCTCGCGCGGATGCTCAAGGAAGCGGGCGGCGTGCCCGCGCATGGCAACCAGCGCACACAATGGGATGCAGGCTGCCGCTTCGACGCGCCCAACCCCGAACACCGCTGAGCGCGCGGCGGTATGGACAACACCGCCTTCATCATTGTGGCCACCAGCGTGTTGGCCTTTGGCCTGTTCAGCGCGCGGCTGAGTGGCAGCGTGGTCTCGGCGCCGATGGTCTTCACGGCGATCGGCATCGCGCTCAGTCCGCAGTTGTTCGGGCTGAGCAGTCTCGAGGAAAGCCATACCGGCGTACATCTGCTGGCCGAAGTCACCCTGTTGCTGGTGCTGTTCACCGACGCCAGCCGCATCGGCTTTGGCCTCTTGCGCCGCCAATTCACGCTGCCGCTGCGTTTGCTGGGCCTGGGCATGCCGCTCACCATTGCGCTGGGCACGGGCGTGGCCTGGCTGCTCTTCCCCGACTGCGACCTGTGGCATGCCGCGTTGATGGCCGCGATACTGGCGCCGACCGATGCCGCGCTGGGCCAGGCCGTGGTGACCAACGCGCGGGTGCCGGTGCGGATTCGCCAGACGCTGAACGTAGAGAGCGGGCTGAACGACGGTATCGCGCTGCCGGTGGTGCTGATGTTCGTGGCGTTTGTGGGGCAGGCGGGCGAGGCTGCGGGCGGCGTGGGCTGGCTGGGCACCATGCTGCAACAGATTGTCGTGGGCGCGGGCGCCGGTGTCCTCATCGGCTATCTGGGCGGGCAGGCGTTGGCCTGGGGCGAGCGGCGGGGCACCATGCAGGCCATCTATGGCAAGCTGGGGGCGCTTTCGGTTGCGCTGTTGTGCTATGCGGGCGCCGAGGTCGCCGGCGGCAACGGCTTTATCGCGGCCTTTCTGGGTGGGATGACGCTGGGCAACACCAGCCGCGCCTCGTGCCATTGCCTGTTCGCGTTCATCGAGGAAGAGGGCCAGTTCCTGACCCTGCTCGCGTTCCTGCTGTTCGGCACGCTGATGGTGTGGCCCGCGGCCGCCCACTGGACCTGGCAGACGTGGGTCTATGCCGGTCTCAGCCTCACCGTCATTCGCATGGTGCCGGTGGCCCTGTCACTGCTGGGTTCGGGCCTGCACGCCGTCAGCTTCCTGTTTATCGGCTGGTTCGGTCCGCGCGGGCTGGCCTCGATTCTCTTCGCACTGCTCCTCCTCGAGCACGATACCGGCACGCTGGGCGAGCAGGTCTTCGCGGTCATCGTGGCCACCGTGCTGCTCAGCATCGTGCTGCACGGTGTGAGCGCAGTGCCCGGTGCCGCACACTATGCGGCCTATGTAAAGACCCTGCCCAAGCGCGAGCAGGCGAGCGAACACCAGCCCATGGCCGAGATGCCGCTGCGCTTCCCGTTCAGAAAATCCGACGCCCGCGCCTGAGTCCGGCCTCGCCCATCGCAGCCGGCACGTTTCAACTTGCAAGCCTACGCACCGCGCACCTTGCAATCTGCACCTCAAAGCTCTTGCGCGGCGCACGTGGCCGCCCGACCACGCCGCTAAACCCTTCGCGTGCACCACGGGCCCGGCACCTTGGCATGGTGTGTGTACCCTTCACCCCAAGGGCCAATCGAAAGGATGCGGCAGACGACACGCCGCACCTTCCCTGAAGATGCAAACACAAGTGAAGAGGCGCGCATCATGGACAAGAAAATTGGTATCGCAGTTATCGCCGTACTGCTGGTTGCCCGGGTTGCCTGGTTCAGCGTGACGTATTTCGACGTGGACGCCGCCGGCGATTTCGAAATGCCGAGCGTAGACGTGGACGCCGAAAGCGGCCAGCTGCCCGAGTACGAAGTCGAGCAGACCCAGGAAACGGAACTGCCCGAAGTCGACACGGACGCCCAGGCTGGTGAAGTCCCCGAGTTCGAAGTGCAGGGTCCCGACGTTGAAGTCGGCACGGAAGAGATGGACGTACCGGTGCCGGACGTAGACATGGAAGAAGAATAAGTCGAAGTCCCGACGGTCGGCATCGAAAAGCCGAATGAAGAAGAGGACGTCGTACCGGGTGAGTAACGGCTCCGACCGTTTATAGACCCCGCATAACCTGCCCATCATGCAGCGCGCCCCGGTGGCCTTTGCCGCCGGGGCCGCTCTCATTTTGGGCTGCCCCCTGGCTGCCCGCGCCACGCCATCCGCCCCGCCCGGCTGTGCTATCGTTCAAGCACCTGACCACCCCAAGAACGAAAGTCTGAATCCGTGAGCGTCTCTTTCCCCTGCACCATCGCCGACCTGCCCACCCCGTGTCTGCTGCTTTCCGAACCGGCACTGCGCCGCAACGCCGAACGCTTTCGCCAGATCGCCAGCGGCCTGAACGTACCCCTGCGCGCGCACGGCAAGACCATCAAGAGTGCGCGCGTGCTCGAAGCGGCCGGCTTCAGCGGCGCGCCACTCACCGTATCGACCCTGGCCGAGGCCGAACACTACGCGGCGCACGGCCATCGCGACCTGCTCTACGCCATTGGCTTTACGCCGGACAAACTGCCGCGGGTGCTGGCCCTGCGCGCGCAGGGCGCCGACGTAGCCGTGAGCATCGACCATGCCGCCGCCGCGCAGTCGCTGGCGCAGGCCATGCCCCAAGACGGTCCGCCGCTGCGCGTATTCATCGAGATCGACGGGGGCGCCGGCCGCATGGGGCTCGAGGCGCAATCGCCCGACCTGCCGCGCGTGGCCGCTGCCATCACCCAGGCGCCCGCGCTGCAACTCGCCGGCATCTACAGCTACCCCGGCGGCCTGTACTGCATCGGCTCGGCAGAGGAGCACGCGCGCACCATAGCCGAGCGCCGCCAGCAGGTGGTGGAGGCCGCGCACCGGTTGCAGACGGCCGGCTTCCCGGTACCCATCGCCAGTATCGGTGGCACCCCGCTGACCGCGTGGATCGACGACGTGACCGGCCTGAACGAACTGCGCCCTGGCGTCTTCTTCTTCATGGACCTGATGCAGCGCAACATCGGCGTGTGCGGCTACGAAGACATCGCGGTCACCGTGCTGGCCTCGGTCATCGGCCACCGCCCCGCCACCAACATGTTCTACCTCAATGCCGGCGCACTCGCGCTCTCGAAAGACGAGGGCATCGCACCGGCCGATGTGCCGCACGCGCCCTACGGCAAGCTGCGCCATCCACAGGATCCCCGGCCGTGGGATGGCCTCGGCGTGTTGAAGGTGAACCAGGAGCATGGCTACGCCGGCGCGACCGACGGGGAAGCCGTGCCCTACACCGACCTGCCTATCGGCACACGCGTGCGCATCTTCCCCAACCACGTGTGCCACACCGTGTTCGGTCACGCCGGCTACTACGTGCTCGACGCAGACGAGCGTGTCATCGACTTCTGGCCGCGCGCCGACGGCTGGTAACGCCGCTTGCGCTAGTACACGACCTGCTGTATTTGGCGGACCGCCGCGCGGCGGCGTCCGCTGACGTGGCTTTGTGCGCCGTTGCGCGCCAGAAAGCGGCGCATCTTCTTCGGAAAGTCCGGGGCGATGAGCGTCGTGAAGTGGTTGGCATCGTGCAGGGTAAGCAGCGTGTGGTTCGGCTTCATCGAGCGCAGGCGGCGCGCATCGGGGTACAGCGTGTCCTGGTCACCGCACAGGCCAAGGGTGGGCACCGTCGTTCGGCGCAGCTCATCGGCGGTCACCATGAGTCCGGGCAGGCCACGCATCAAGGCAGCCATGGCGGGGGTGTCGTTCCACATATCGATGACCTGCAACATGAACGCCGCGAACTGGGTCTGCATATCCGCGTTCGACCCCATCAACTTGCCGCGCAGGCCCGATTCCGAGTGGGGCGCATCCAGCGTGCTGGCCACTTCCTCGAGGTCTTCGGTCATGTGTGAGGTAGCGGGCCGCCAGCCGGCCGCGCACAGGACGCCGCTGTAGAAGCGGTCGGGGTGCAGGCACAGCGCCTTCAAGGCCACCGCCTCGCCCACGGAGTAACCCGCCACGTGCGCACGCCGCACCCCCAGGTGGTCCATCAACGCGAAGAGGTCGTCGGTCAATTCGCGGCCATACGCGCCGGGCTCGTAATAGCATGTGCTCTTGCCGTGGCCGCGCAGGTCCGGTGCGATGATGCGCCAGCGGTCGTGCAGATGCTGTGTGATGCCGGGCGCCACCCAGCTCAGGTTCGCGGTCATGGCCAGACCATGGAGCAAGATCAGCGGCTCGTCATCCGAACCGAAGTCGTAGTAGTGCATGCGGTGATCGCCGCGCGTGAAGTAGCGGCTCGCCGGCTCGCGCACGACCGACCGTGCAAGGCCCGCTCCAATCATCTGGACGTAACCGGCCGCGTCGTAGACGCTGCGCACGTGCCGGTACAGTTCGCCCAGGGCATCGGTGAAACTTGCCGGCAAGGGCAATGGAATGTGAGAACCCATGGGCCGCGCGCAGTCCTCGTGTGCTGGCAATGCAACGGGCTTTCCCTCTAGCATCGCAACTGTGGCGCGCGACCGCAAGGCCCCCGTGCGACAGAGTGCAACAGCACCCGGGGGACAAGGGCACCAGGGGACAAGGGCACCAGGGGACAAGGGCACCAGGGGACAAGGGCACCAGGGGACCAGTGAACATAGGCACGATACTGCGCTACCTCGCCTTCTGGGCAATCAGCATCGCCATTGCGGTCGGGCCGTATTGCGCGCTGCGCTTCGGTGTGCCGGCCTTCATCGCGGGCTCGCCGCTCGAATCGGCCTTCGCGATGGACCGGTTCATCGCCGCCCTCAATCTCAACTACTGGTGG
>CAYMLC010000084.1:518-10054 GCA_964390765.1 uncultured Nitrospirales bacterium | reverse complement strand
CCATCGGACATAATGGGGCGAGTGTCGTCATTTCCCCGATAGACGGCTATCTTTATCTTTCAATCGGCGATAACAGCCCCCCATTCGACCCCTTCAACCTGGCGCAGACGACGACCACACTCGACGGCACCATTATTCGCATCGAACCTGTCGACACGGCCACGGAAGGCGAGGGAAGCGCAGAAGGGGAAGGCGGTACGGAGGGCGAAGGCGCGCCGTCTGCATTGGCACCCGCGCGCAGCAAGCAGGCCGGCGCACCGACAGGCAATTACCAGGTGCCGGCGGATAACCCCTTCGTCGGCAATCCAGACTTTCTGCCCGAAATCTGGGCCTACGGTCTGCGCAATCCCTTCCGCGCATCGGTCGACCGCATGACGGGCGATATATGGATGGGTGACGTGGGCCAGAACGAACGCGAGGAAATCAACTACCAGCCCGCTGGCGTCGGCGGTCAAAACTATGGCTGGCGTATTTTTGAAGCATCGCGCTGTGTCACCGAGAGCGTTACGCAACAGGACTGCGACGATGCCGCGCCCGGGCTGACCTTTCCCATTCTCGAGTATGAGCACGGAGACCTGGGCTCTTCGGTCACCGGAGGCTTCGTCTATCGCGGAACCGCAATACCCGAGCTATTCGGCCTGTATATTCACAGCGACTTTTTATCGGGGCGCATTCGCGCAATCGAACGAGATGGCAACACAGCGGCCGCCTGGCTCGAATACGAGGGCATTGGTCAGCCGAACGATTTTGTCTTCGGCCTTTCGACCTTTGGCGAAGACAATGCAGGCGAACTCTACGCGGCGTCGCTCAGCGACGGTCTACTCTTTAAGCTGGTACCCGCACCACCGGCCGAGGGTGAGGGTGAAGGCAACGACGAGGGCGAGGGCACGACTGAAGGTGAAGGCGTGGTAGTAGGCGAAGGCACCCTTGAAGGCGAGGGCACGACTGAAGGTGAAGGCATCGCCGAGGGTGAAGGCGGGGCAGAAGGCGAAGGTCTTGCAGAAGGCGAGGGCATCGCAGAAGGCGAAGGTGAAGGCATGGCGCCCGACCTCGCGCGGGCACTGCTCGAACAATTCAGCGCGCTGGATACCAACGGCGACGGCGCCTTGTCGTTCGCAGAAGCAGAGAATGCCATTGGCGGCGCCGACCCACAAGCGGCCTACACCGCGCTCGACACGACGTCGGACGATGCCCTGCGTGTTGCCGAACTACGCAGTGCGATCGGCAGTGCGGCCAGCGTACATGCCGCCGACCAGACCGGGGACAACCAGGTCAGCCTTTCGGAACTGCTCCGGGTGATTCAGTTCTTCAACTCGGGCGGCTATGGCTGCGCAGCCAACCCCGGCGCCACGGAAGACGGCTATGTCGCGGGCAGCGGCCCACAGGACTGCCTCGCGCACGATTCGGACTACAACCCAACGGACTTCAGCATCAGCCTTTCCGAGTTGTTGCGGCTCATTCAGTTCTTCAATACCGGCGGCTACAGCTACTGTCCAGAGCTTACTACGGAAGACGGCTACTGCCCGGGGGCGGCCTAGTCCTCTTTTGCCCGCCCCATACCGCCGGTGCTACGCTCGCGCCAGCAGTGGGACGCAGCGGAAGGGGCACTTCAGATGGCCGAATATTTTCCCGAGGTGGAAGCGCTAAAATACGAGGGTCCGGATTCCAAGAATCCGCTCGCCTTCAAGCACTACGACCCGAAGAAGAAGCTGATGGGCAAGACCCTGGCCGAGCACCTGCGCTTTGCCGTGTGCTATTGGCACAGCTTCAAGAATCTGGGCAACGACCCCTTCGGGGGGCCCACCATGCTGCGGCCGTACAACATCGCCTCGGACGAGATGACCGCGGCTGAGCAGACGATGGAAGCGGCATTCGAGTTCTACACCAAGCTGGGCGTCGGCTTCTGGTGTTTCCACGATGTAGACATTGCGCCCGAGGGCCCCACGCTCGCCGAATCGAACAAGCGCATGGACCGCATGGTAGCGCATGCCAAGCGCCTGCAGAGTGACACGGGCGTGAAGCTGCTGTGGGGCACGTGCAACCTGTTCGGCCACCGCCGCTTCCTGGCCGGTGCCGCCACCAACCCCGACCCGAAGGTCTTCGCCTATGCGGCGGCCAAGGTGAAGCGCGCGATGGAAGCCACGCACGAATTGGGCGGTGCGGGCTATACCTTCTGGGGCGGACGCGAGGGCTACGACACACTGCTCAATACCGACATGCGCCGTGAACTCGACCAGTTCGGCCAGTTCTTGCATATGGCCGTGGACTATAAAAAGAAGCTCGGCTTCAGCGGTCAGTTCTACATCGAGCCTAAACCGAAAGAGCCCACCAAGCATCAATACGATTTCGACGCCGCCGCCTGCTTTGCTTTCCTGCAGTACTACGATCTGCTCGACCACTTTAAGCTGAACATCGAAGCCAACCACGCCACGCTGGCCGCACACAGTTTCCAGCACGAACTGCTCTACGCCATCGAACACGGCGTGTTCGGCAGTGTCGATGCCAACCGTGGCGACTTGCTGCGCGGCTGGGATACCGATCAATTTCCCACCGACATCTACGACACCACGCTGGCGATGTATGTGCTGTTGCGCGGCGGCGGTTTCACGACCGGGGGACTGAACTTCGACGCCAAGCTGCGCCGCCAGTCCATCGACCCGGTCGACCTGTTCCATGCGCACATCGGCGGGATGGATGCCTTTGCGCGTGGGCTCAAGATTGCCGCGAAGATGCTGCGCGAAAAGAAATTCGAAAAGTTTATCGCCACGCGCTATGCCGGCTGGGATACCGAATGGGGCCAGGACATCATGCGCACCAAGCTCAGCTTTGAAGAGCTTGAACGCTATTGCCTGGAAAACCCCGAGCCCGAGCCCGTGTCCGGCCGGCAGGAAATGCTGGAAAACATACTCAACGAGTACATCGAGTAATCGACGCTATCGACCTACTCGTAGCGCTGCAGTGTGATATTGCGAAACTCGATAGGCGTGCCTTCGCTCTGCAGGCCAATATAGCCCTCGGTTAGGCTGGCGCCGGTCGCGATGTTCTGTACGGTACCGTTTATGGTAAGGATGATCGTGTCGTCCTTCGCCTCGACGGTATAGTGATTCCAATCGCCCTGCGGCTTTTCACTGCTGGGCTTCGCCTTGATGAGCCGGCGGCCGATCACCCCTTCGCGCTCGTTGAAGTCCGTGCCGCCAATGACCCAGAAATCGCCCGCACTCTGGTTCTGCAATTGCCCTTCGATTGACTTCGGCCAGACCTCGTCTTCCTCCTGAATGTGCACCAGCACGCCGCTGTTCCCGCCGCCGGCGGGCCAGCGCCACTCGAAGGTCAGCACGTAGTCGCGGTAGGTCTCCAGCGTGCGCATATAGCCCGCGGGCTCGCCGGTGCACTGCACGATGCCATCTTTCACCTGCCAGGTCTCGGCGGGGTCGGCGTCTTCATCGGGCAGAAAGAGCTTCCAGCCAGACAAGTCCTCGCCACGCAACAGGTCGATGGTTTCGCCCTGCGGCTCCGGCAGCGAGACATCCGGCAATTCACGCGGTTCCTGCGCGCAGGCCGGCAGTTGTAGCAACAGCACGCACGACAACATGAGTATCCAGACCCGGCGCATGACGCGTTCCTCCCAAGGTTGCCCACGCGGCATTCTACGCCTGATGCCTTCCGCTGCCAAGCACCCCTTATCGGGGCTGCGCGAGGGCGGCCTCGGCGGCGCGGATCACAGACGCAGGGTCTGGCCAGGGCACACCGTGCAGCACGTGCACGTGTTCGCCACGCGGCGCCCACACCGCGGGGTCGGTCGGCCCGAAGACCGCCACGACGGGGCACGCGACGGCCGCCGCCAGATGGGTGATGCCGCTATCGTTGCCCAGATACAGACGCGCCCCCGTGAGCAGCTGCGCTACCTCGACCAACGATTCGCGGTAACACAGCGTGCGGCCCGCCGGCAGCCGAAGCCCTTCCTCCGCCGGACCCACCAGCCACGCCACCTGCCAACCTGCCCGGCCCAGCGCACGCGCGACCGCGGCGAAGTGCTCTATCGGCCAGTTCTTTTGCCGTCCGCCGCTGCCCGGGTGCAACACCACATCGGGCGCGGGGCGTTCGGCTGGCACGCGAAGCCGCCACGGCGGCAAGGGGCCATAGTCCAGGCACTGCGCGTAATAGCTTGTCGCGTGACTCGTCCAGTCTTCGGGCGGCAATCCTGGAAATACGCGCACATCCGCCACGCCCGCTTCGCGCAGCGCCTGCGCAATCCGGCCCTCCCCATCGCGCATCCACACGACAGCGCCCGTGAAACGCGCCATGGCTTCATCAAAGCGCGCGGACCGGGCTGTAAACACGGAATGAAAATCGAGCGCGTCGAGGTGGCGGGCGGCCTGCGCGATGCCCCCCGCAACGCCGAGGGCCAGACGGTCGGGTTGGCCAGCCAGGGTCAGCGGGCCCGCCTCATCGCGCAATTGCGCCAAGGCCGGGCAGGCCAGCAGAAAATCACCGATGCCACCGGTATGCACGACCAGCGTGCCCGCGCGTTCAGGCATCTTCCGGCGCGATGCGATACACAACCAGGTGCGCGTGCGGCACGTGGTCGACTTCGTGCAACAGCTCGAGCGCAGGGGGCGCGTTGGCCGGGTCCAGCAGGGGCGCCAGCCCGGGCACATCCACCGGGGTATAGCGCTCGTCTACAACCAGGTAATCGGCACCGGCCGCGCGGGCGCGGCCCAGCGCTTCATCGAGCGTATCGCCCGGCGCGGGGCCGGTGCTGGGCATCTCGGCATAGAAGGCGACCTGCGGCTTGCGCGTAAAGATAAGGCCGGGCGGCTGGTTGTCGCGCAGCCAGATGCCCGCCGCCTGATACTCGCGCGGCTGACGCGGACGCTGCCCCAGCCACTCGCCGCCCAGGGTCTCGGCGGCGTTCAGCAGCATCAGGGCCAGCGCGGCGGCCAAGGGCACCCAACGCAGCCAGCGGCCGCCGGGCTTGGCGGCGGCGCGCCCACCGGCCAGCACCATGCCGACGGCCGACCACAACATGAGTGCAACCAGCGGCGCCATCAGATAGCGCGGCGCGGGCGACAGCACGGCGAGGCTGGTGGCCCATTGCACGAGACACAGCAACAGCACAAACCACTCGAGCGGCAGGTCGCGCGGGCGCGGACGCGGCATCAACAACCCGAGCCCCAGCAGACCGAGCAGAACCGGACCCAGCATCACGGGCACCACATCGGTAATGGTGTGGGCCGTCGTATCCACGAAGCGCAGCAGGTCGAACTCCTGAAAGATAAAGCCGACGCGATAGTTGGGGTTGGTCTCGCCGGTCAGCGCGCGCGTGAGCACCGTGCTGAGTGCAAGCGCCACGCCGGCCAGCAGCGCATAAGGCCACAGGCAGCGCGCCAGCATCCGCAGGTTTCCAGGCGGGCGAAACAGCACCGCTGCCAGTACCGGCGCCGCCACCAGCAAGACGGTGCCCTCGGGCCGGGTGAAGTGCAGTGCGCACCACGGCAACGGCGCCAGCCAGCGCCAGCAGCCGCCTTCGCGCAGCGCAAGCGGCAGCAGTAGCGCACCCGTCAGCCAGAGGCTGACCGCCAGGCTCTCGGTGGCCACGCGGCAGCCGTAGTCTGCGAGCCAGGGCCACAGCGCCACCAGCACACCCGCCGTGC
The DNA here is from genome assembly GCA_964390765.1 of uncultured Nitrospirales bacterium. Taxonomy (GTDB): domain Bacteria; phylum Hydrogenedentota; class Hydrogenedentia; order Hydrogenedentales; family JAGMZX01; genus CAYMLC01. Next base: position 4,400 of record CAYMLC010000084.1, on the reverse strand, counting down.
GCGCGGCGGGCAGGCCGTGCATGCGCAGGGCCAGCAGAAAGACCGGCACCACCAGCGCCGCCGAAGCCACCAGCGAAACGACGCGGCACCCCCACTCGGCGCCCAGCACGGGCGTAAGCAATGCGCCGAGGGCAGGGTAGAGCAGCGGGATCTTCGGGTTGAGCGCCTCCCACGCGCCCGAGGCCAGGTGGCGCGCCGCGGTCGCATAGTGCACGGCGTCGGCCGTATCCAGCACACGCGGCTGCAGCAGCAGGAAGGCCACGCGCCACAGCACGGCCAGCGCCAGCAACCCCGCCATGTCGCGCCCGGCCAGCCGTGCCGCAAATGGACGCTCGGATTGCGCAGGCTGGATGGCCATGGCCTAGGTTCGCTCCATCGCCTGAAGCAACTTCCAGGCGGATTTCTCCCAGGTGAACTCGCGCGCCTTCTGTTGTGCCGGGCGCAGGCGGCCCGTGCGCGCCTGCGGCGATTCGTCGCGCACCCTTCGCACCGCGCGCCGCAGCGATTCCAGGCTGTCCGCGTTGTAGAAGATAGGCGCCTTGCCGGCGTACTCGCTAATCGTGCCGTCTTGCGGCGCCACCATCGGCGCGCCGGCGCGCATAGCCTCGAGCACCCGCAGCGGCACGCCCCGATTCGTGCCCAACAGGAAGACCAGTTCGGCATGTTGATAGAGCCCGGCCAGGTGCGGCGCACTGCACGATTCCACGCGCAACACGCCCGCGTGCGAAACGTCTGGCTCGTCCTGCGTAGCGCCACCCACCAGCACAATGGCCGCGTCGAAGTCCTTGCGCAACTCTTCACACGCTTCCAGGATATGCTCGAAGCCGGCGCCGGGCCCGACCGAACCCGCCGCCAGATAGTAGGGCGCTTCGGCCAGGCTCTCGTTCGCGCTATCGAAGGCCGCCTCGGTACCGGGCGGCACCACGGCCACGCGGTCGAGGGGCACTTCGAGCCGTTCGAGCAGGGTGCGGCGCATATACTCGCTGGCCACCACCACACGCACCGCACGCTGGGCCGCCTTGCGCAGGGCACGCGTGCGCGCCGTGCCGGGGCGCAGGGCGTCGTCGCCTTCGAACAGGCGCGTATCGAGACAGAACAACAACTCTGGAATGCGGGTGGCGCCGCTGGGCTCCGATAGGCTGGACAAGATGACCTCGGCGCCGGCCGCGCGCGCAGCGGCTTCCGCACCGCCACCCAGCAGACCGCGCCAGCCGCCGCCCCCTTCATCGACCGCGGCCCAGCCCGGAAAACTCTGGGCACCACGGCCGAGGCCGGTCAGGCTGGTGTCGGGTGCAACCGCGGCCACGGCGGCCAGCAGCCGCCTGAGATAGACGGCGGCGTCGCCCGTAAACTCGGGGGCCTCACCCTCTGCGATATTGATTGCGATATTCATAGCGCGTGCCCGTGCGCAGCATAACGAAAAGCGCCGGACCGCATGTACCGGCCCGACGCCCTGAATGTACAGCCAAGCTGCTTGCGGTGGCGATCAGGCCTTCTTGGTGGCCCACTCGATCAGCACGTCGGCCACTTCCGGACGCGTGAACTCCTCCGGCGGGCGCTCGCCCTTTTGCAGCAGTTCGCGCACCGCTGTGCCGCTCAGAAAGACGTGGTCCTCGGGGCCGCCGGGGCAGGTCTTCTTCGAGGCCATGCTGCCGGTAATCTTGCTGAAGAACGAGTGGTCGAAGAAGAGCGGCGTAATGTTCAGCGAGCCGTCCTCGATCTCCTCGAAGATATAGTGCGCGTCGTAGGTGCCGTAGTACTTGCCCACGCCCGCATGGTCGCGCCCCACAATGAAGTGGGTGCAGCCGTAGTTCTGGCGGATGATGGCGTGCATGATGGCCTCGCGCGGGCCGGCGTAGCGCATGTTCACGGGCATGATGCTCAACATGACCGAGTCGTGCGCGTAGTACTTGTCCATCAACACCTGATAGCAGCGCATGCGCACATCGCCGGGGATATCGTCACTCTTGGTCGTGCCCATCAATGGATGAATGAGCAGGCCGTCGCACATCTCCAGCGCGCACTTGGTCAGGTATTCATGCGCGCGGTGAATGGGGTTGCGCGTCTGAAAGGCAACGATGCGCTTCCACGCCTTTTCCTTAAAGGCCTGGCGCGTCTGCGCCGGTGTCAGGTTGTACTCCTGAAACTCGACTTCGCGTGCCTTCAGTACATCGATGTCGCCCGCCAGATAGATGGGGCCGGTTGAATAGGTGTAGGCCACGCCGGGGTGTGCGTCTTCGGTCGTGCGATAGACCTTCTCGGCAATCTCTTTCTTGTCGACGCCGAACTTCTCGGTCAGGTGCAGGATCGCGATCAGGTCGCCGCGCTCGTCTTCGATGGCCACCTTGCCGCCCACCTCGAGACGTTCGGCATCGGCCTTCGACACGGGCAACAGAATGGGAATGGTCCACGCCACGCCCGGGGCCAGCGTCATGTGGTCGAGCACGCTGCGGGTCTGGGCCTCATTCATGAAGCCGGTCAGCGGGCTGAAGATGCCCTTGGCGATGCCGTCGATGTCGAACGCGGTGTACGCGTCGACCTGAATCTTGGGCAGTGAAGCAGCGGCCTGCTGGGCCTGGGCGAGCGCATCGCCGGTCAGAAGCCGGTCGACGAGTGTACCGCCATGCGGGGCGATGGACATGACACCTCTCCTGGTTTACCGCGCACCGGGGCCGCGGAAGGTTGCCGTGGGGAAAGCTTCGCGCGCGACCGGCCAACGCAGTCGTGAGGCGGCATTATGCGCGCGAGAGCGCAAGCATAGCAGGCGGGAATCGGGCGCGCCAAGCGGCGTCAGGCGGCTGAACTGCGGGGCTCGTCGAGGGCGCGGCGCACGACCCGTCCCAGGTCCCGCGCGATAATGGGCTTCAACACGAAATCGCAGATGCCGGCCGCGCGGGCGTCTTCAGCTGTCACGTGCTCGCTGAAGCCCGTGGCCAGCACCACCGGCAAATCGGGCCGCCGCCGCAAAATGAGCCTGGCCAGGTCGAGCCCATTGAGTTGCGGCATGGTCTGGTCGAGCAGCACCAGGTCGAAGCGGTCGGGCTCGGCTTCGAAGATGCGGCGCGCATCCAGGCTGTCATCGCACGCGGTCACGATGTAGCCGAACTCCTCCAGCATCTCGCGCCACAGCTTCACCAGCTGGGTTTCGTCGTCCACCACCAGAATACTCTCGTTGCCGTGCAGGGCACCGTCCGTGATGCCTTCATCGCCACGCACTTCACCCTCGTAACACGGCAGCCAGATATCGAAGGTGGTGCCCCGGCCCGGTGCACTGCGCACATCGATGCCGCCGTTGAGGCTGGTCACGATGCCGTGCACGATTGCGAGGCCCATGCCGGTGCCTTCGCCTACGCCCTTGGTGGTGAAGAAGGGCTCGAAGATACGCTCCAGCGTTTCGTTGTCCATGCCGGCGCCCGTATCGCCGATGCGCAGGTGCACATAGTTTCCGGCTTCCAGCGGACCGCTCAGCAGTTCAATGGGCGTGTCGAATTCGGCCGGCGCCACCGCAACTTCCAGCGTGCCGCCCTGCGCCTTCATCGCGTGCTGCGCATTAGTACACAGGTTCATCAGGATCTGATGCATCTGCACGGGGTCACCCGCCACCGGCAGACAGTTGTGGTCCACGTTGCGGCGGATGTCGACGTTGGCCGGCAGCGACGCCTGCAAGAGCGCCAGCACCTCGTGCGCTATCTTGTGCATCGCGACGGGACCGCGGCTGTTGTCCGACTGGCGGCTGAACACCAGAATCTGGCGCACGAGATCCTTGGCGCGGTTGCCGGCGCTCAGCACTTCTTCCAGGTAACGACGGCTGCCCTGCCCGTTCTCCAGCTTCACGAGCGACATCTCGGTATAGCCGATGATCGAGCTGAGGATGTTGTTGAA
>CAYMLC010000084.1:0-508 GCA_964390765.1 uncultured Nitrospirales bacterium | reverse complement strand
CGCCTGCCAAGGTGCCGATCGCCTGCATCTTCTGCGCCTGCCGCAACTGCGAAGCCAGGTTCAGCTTCTCGACTTCGGCGCGGCGGCGGTCGCTGATCTCACGCTGCAGTTGCTCATTGGCGGAGATGAGTTCCGCAGCACGTTCCTGCACGCGCGTCTCGAGCGTGTCGTAGGCGCTGCGCAGCGCGGTCAGGGCGTGGTGGCGCTCCTTGCACGCACCCACCATCTCGGCCGCCGTCTGCAACATGCGGATTTCTTCGCGCAGCCACACGCGCGCATGGTCGACATCGTCGAAGCCCAGAAAGCCGCGCCACGCCCCCTCCCAGCCGATGGGCAGCAACAGCGCCGATACCACTTCGAAGCGCTCGAGCACGTCGCGCTCGCGGCCTTCGGCCGTCTCGGCCAGCAGCGTGACCGGCGTGCCGCGCGAAAGAGAATCGCGCCAGCGTTCCAGTCCATCCTCGTAGCACGCGCTCAGGCCGGGGGTCGGGTGGCAGCGCCCATCCAT
>CAYMLC010000083.1:0-10092 GCA_964390765.1 uncultured Nitrospirales bacterium | reverse complement strand
GTCCACCGCCACCACGGGCCGCTCGCAGCGGCGCGCTTCGTACGCGTCGTACTGGTCGACGCGCACGCCGTCTATCCAGTCGAGCGTGAGCACGGCACTCGACGACAGGTCGGTGTACACGTCGGGGATGAAGACGCGCGGTTCTTCGGCGAAGTTGCGGCGAAACTGCTGAATAACACGCGCCTCGATGGCGAGGTCCAGCTCGCGCCGCACCGAGCGCGCGAATTCATCGACCACGCCCGGCGGGTCGAGCCAGGACAGCTCGCTCATGTTCTCGTCTATCCAGCCGGCCAACTGGCGCATCAGGTTCAGGTCGGCGTCGATCTTGCGCTCGATACCCGGGCGCCGCACCTTGACCGCCACCTGCTTACCGTCGTGCAGGGTGGCGCGGTAGACCTGCCCGAGCGAGGCCGAGGCGATGGGCGTGCCATCGAATTCGGCGAAGGCCTCGTTCAGCGGTCGCTCGAGCGCTTCCTCGATTATGGGGCGCACCGTCTCGAAGGGCGCCGGCGGAACGCGGTCCTGCAGTTGGGTGAGGTCGCGCGCGAGACCGGGGCCCACGAGGTCGGGCCGCGTGCTCAGCACCTGGCCCAGCTTCACAAAGGTGGGGCCCAGGTCGGTCAATACCGCGCGGGTGCGCTCGCCGAAGGTGGCCGGCTCCGAGGGGGCGGACGGCGCGCTGGCTTCGTTGCGCTGCAGCATGCGCATCAGGCGCGCGGGCAGCCGCTGGTCGAAGCGGGCCCGGTGCACAATGTCGGCGAAGCCGTGGCGCACCAGCACCTGCACCACCTCGGCAAGGCGGACGGCGTTGCTGGCGCTGCGGCCGAGGGCCATATATTGCATGGGCGGCGATTGCTCCGGGGTTTAAGCGCCCGCAGTATGGACCAGCGGGCGCATTGGCACAACGCGGGCGCGGGTTCCTATGATGCGGGGCCGGTTGCGGAACCACGCGCACGACCCGGGAAAGGCTGTTGCTGCATGTCTGAATCGTCAGCGCCCATCGTCATTGGCATAGGCGAATTCCTCTTCGATGAGTTTCCCGACGGACGGCGGCCCGGCGGTGCACCGGCCAATGTGGCGTTCCACGCGAACCAACTGGGCCTGCGCGGGCGCTTGTGCACGCGGGTGGGTCGCGACGAAGACGGCACGTCGCTGTTGGCGCACCTCGCGCAGCACGGCGTGAGCACGGCGCTGGTGCAGCACGATGATGCGCACCCGACCGGCACGGTGACCGTACACCTGGAGACGAGCGAGGGCCCGGCGTACACGATTCACGAGAACGTGGCGTGGGACCACCTGGCCTACAGCGATGCGCTGGCGGCGGCCTGCACCGAAGCGCAGGCGGTCTGTTTCGGCACCCTGGCGCAGCGCTCGCCCGAGAGCCGGCGCACCATCGGCCTGGCGCTCGATGTAGCGGCCAGTGCGCTCAAGGTCTACGACGTGAACCTGCGGCCGCCGCACTACACGCCCGAAATCATCGCGGACTCGCTGCGCCACTGCCAGGTGGTGAAGCTGAATATCGATGAAGTGGGCGAGCTGAGCGCAATGCTCGACCTGGGGAGTCCGACCCCGGAAGCCTTCGGCGCGCACGTGTGCCGCACGTTCGACGTCGACCTGGTGTGCATTACGCGCGGCGGCGATGGCTGCCTGCTGGTGGGCGATACAACGGTGGACCTGCCGGGCGCACCGGTGCAGGTGGTCGATGCGGTGGGTGCGGGCGATGCCTTCACCGCGGCCCTGACCTGCGCCCTGCTGGACGGCTGGCCTCTGGCACGCGTGGCCGCCTTTGCCAATCAGTTTGGCGGGCTGGTGGCGAGCCGGGCGGGGGCCATGCCGCACCTGGCCGAGGAAGCCGGGCAGTTGATGACCGCGGCGCGCGCCTGAGTCGGGCGAGAATACGCGGTGCCGGACCAACGTTTTGCGCAATACGCCAATGCGGCGCAGGAGGACAATACCGATGCGAACAATTGCAATGTGGACCCTGGCCCTGGTGATGACCGTGGCGCTGGGGCTGGGCGCGGCGACGGCACCGGCACAGGAAACCAATGAGGACGAACCAGAGATGAAACTGGAAGTGGGCGACGAAGCGCCCGACTTTGCCCTGCCCGTGGCGGCGGATGCGCCCGAAGATGCACCGCGCAGGCTGAGCGATTTCCGAGGCGAGAAGGAAGTGCTGGTGGCGTTCTATCCGAAGGCCTTTACGCCGGGCTGCACGAAGCAGCTGTGTGGCTACCGCGATGACTTCGCGAAGTTTGAGGAAGACGACGTGGCCATCGTGGCGGTGAGCACCGACAAGCAGCCGCAGGCCGACAAGTTCAGGGAAAAGCACAACCTGCCGTTTATGGTGAAGGGTGACCCGGAACACGAGATTGTGAAGGCCTACGGCGTGAAGCGCATCGCCTGGACCATGGCGACGCGCCAGGTGTTCCTGGTCGACAAGGACGGCAAGGTCAGCTATATCGACCGCAGCTATGATGTGCAGCAGGGCGTGGACCCGCTCTACGCCAGCCTGTTCGAAGAGGATGCGAGCGCCGCCGAGTAGCAGGGTGGCGTTGTGCGTGGCGCGGCGCGGCGCGGCGCGGTATCATGCGGGCGCGGGCAGGGCCAAGGCCCGCTGGAGGCAGCAACGGCGTGACCACGAACGAAAAGATCGGCCTGGGCGTGTTGGTGTCGCTCTTCGTTGTCTTTTGCGCGGTGCTGGTGTGGACCTTTCAGCCGGCCGGCGGCGAAGCGAAAGACGTGGAAGACAGCATCTTCGTGCAGCAGCGCGTCATCAATCTGCAAAAGGACAACTGAGACGGTGCGTGTCGGGTTGTCTGTATTGCTGGCGGCTGCGTTGTGCGCGGGCGCCGTATGGGTAGGGGTGGCTGGCGCACAGGAGACCAGCACCTACAACGCGCAGGTCGACGGCCAGCGCCGCGAATTCTCGCTCATCCGCAACGACCTGCAGGGTGTCACCTATGTGTCGCTCACGGGTGCCGCTGCGCAGTTGGGCGCCACCGCACAACTGCAATCCGACCACGTGGCCATATCGTTTCGGGGGCAGACCGCAACCCTGACCGTCAACAGCGACACCGTGGGGCTGGAGGATTCGCGCCTCGCGCTCGAGTTTCCGGTGGTCGCGCGCAATGGCGACCTGCTGATTGCCGAGGGCGACCTGCTGCAACTGCTGCGCGACGGCTTTGAAACACCGGTCGAGGTCTCGGAAGTACTGGCCTCGCCCGACAGCATCCCCGAACCCGTGGCGGCCGCGCCCCTCGAAGAGTTGCCGCCCGCCGAACCCAATACGCCGCGCGACATCACCCAGCGCGCCCAGACGCAACCGCTCAACCGGGTCGATACGGTGGTGATTGACCCGGGCCACGGCGGCTTCGACACCGGGTTTGTGAGTCCGCGCGGGCTGGAAGAGAAAGCGCTGACCCTGGCACTGGCGCAGGCGCTCGCCGACGAGTTGAAGCGCACGACCGAGCTGTCGATTCACCTGACGCGCGAGGGCGACGAGGACCTGTCGCAGGAAGAGCGGGGCAGCCTGGCCACGGCGCGTCAGGGCGATGTGCTGATCAGCCTGCATGCGGGCGTCAGCCGCGCGCCCGAGGCCGCCGGTGTGGGCATCTACTACATGCCCGACGATGCGCTGTCGAGCGAAGGCGGTGCGGGCCCTACCATTACCCCGGTGATGCGGCGCGAACTGTCGCAGCAGAGCCGCACGCTGGCCCGCGCCGTGGCCGATGCCGTGCCGCAGTCGAGTAATGCCGCGCTGCACGGCGTAAGCGAAGTGCGCCTGCGCCTGTTCGATGGCGTGCCCATGCCGGGTATTCTCATCGAGGTGGGCTTTCTCACCAATGCCGACGAAGAACAGGCGCTCAGCCAGGCCGACTATCGCCAGCGCCTGGCGCAGGGCATCGCCGCGGCACTGCGGCGCGTGGTGCAAGACAGCTAGGCCCACGGAGGGGGCAGACAGCCATGGCTCGTGAGAACAACGCGGTACAGGTTTTCTTTCTCTCGGTGTGGGCCATGGCCACGCTCATCCTGGTCTTTGCCGTGGTGCTGCTGGTGCGCGAAATGACGCGGCAGAACCTCGACCCCCTGGGCTTCATGCGCGAGGAGAGCGCCACCCAGGCCGCCGGCCAGGCACGGCCCAATCCAAGTGCGGGGGTGGGCGAGCGTGAAGTCGCGCTGTACTTCGCCAGCCGCGACGCGCGCGGCCTGGTGCCGGAATTGCGGCGCATCGAGCTGACCAAGTCCACCATCGAAAACTGCCGCAGCGCCATCGAGGCGCTGGTCGCGGGGCCGACCCAGCCGCTGGCGCCGGTTCTGCCCGGCAGTGTGCAGGTGCGCGCGCTCTACATGCTGGACAACGGCGAACTGGTGGTCGACTTCTCGCGTGAGTTGCAACAGGAACACGCCCGCCGCAACAGCGCCTCGCTCGAGGCCCTGCTGATCTATGGCCTCGCCAACACGCTGACGCAGAGTACGCTGACCGGCGAAGAGGGCGGCCCGGTGCGCCGCCTGCGCCTGCTCATCGAGGGGTTGCCGCCGCAGGTCACCTTCCCGGCGCACATCGATGTATCGCAGCCCATTGCGCCCGACCAGCGCTGGGTCTTGCCCGAGCGCGCGAACCCGGCCGATGCCTGACGCGGCCGCGCCGATCGGCCTATTCGATTCGGGGGTCGGCGGCCTGACCGTATTGCGCGCGTTGGCCGCATGCCTGCCACACGAGCCGCTGGTCTATCTGGGCGATACCGCGCGCGTACCCTACGGCACGAAATCGGCCGCCACGGTCGAGCGCTATGCCGAAGCGTGCACGCACTGGCTGCAGACCCACCATGCCATCAAGCTGCTGGTGGTGGCGTGCAATACCGCCAGCGCCTATGCCGTGCCCGCGCTGCGCGCTGCGCTGCCTATGCCCGTGGTCGATGTGGTGGCGCCCGGTGCCGCCGCCGCCCTCGCCGCCACGCGCAATGGCCACATCGGCGTGATTGGGACGCCCGGCACCATCGGCAGCCGCGCCTACGAACGCGCGCTGCACGCGCACGACCCGGCCCTGCGCGTAACCAGCCGGGCGTGCCCGCTCTTTGTGCCGCTGGCAGAGGAGGGCTGGACCGAGGGGGACGTACCGCGGGCGGTGGCGCGCGAGTATCTGGCGCCCCTGTGCGACGCCGGCATCGACACGCTGGTGCTGGGCTGTACCCACTATCCGCTGCTGAAGGCCACCATTGCAGAGGTCTGTGGCGCGGACGTCGCACTGGTCGACAGCGCCGAGGCCACCGCCGCCGCCGTGGCCACACAACTGGACGATACGCTGCGCGCCGCGCCCACGGGCAATGGGCCGCCGACGCACCACTTCTACGTGAGCGATGCGCCCGACAGCTTTGGCCGCGTGGGCCGCCGCTTTCTGGGCACGGACTTGCCGCACATCGACTGGATAGATTTCTGATGGCGCCCGGCGAACGAGACGAGGTGCTCGGCCTCGACGACGACGACCTGGCCGAACTGGACGGCGCCCGCACTGCCAGGGCGCCTGGGGCTCCGCCTCGCGCGGGCGCGGCTGCGGGTGCCGGTTCCGCCGCCGATGCGCCGCCCGTGGCGGGACCGCCCCCGCCCCGTACCCTGCGCGGCGTGCTGCTGGGCTTTGGCGCCTGCGCGGCACTGGCCGGGGCGTTGGCCGCCCTGTTGATGCTGTACTTCACGACGCGCCCCGTGGTGATGGATCCGCACTGCACCAATGTGCACGCGGCCGCGCGCGCGCTGCTCGAGCGGCAACGGGTCGACCCTGAAGCCATCGAGGGCACGGCAACGCCCTACCGTATGGCGCAGGGGCACGGCCTGCACTATGAACTGACGGTGGCGCTGGCGCCGGGGGTGGATGCCATTGGCCTGCGCGATGTGCTGATACGCGACCTGACGGCGCAGTTCGACGATACGCTGCGCGCGGTGGCCGATGAGAACCGCGTGCAGTTCGCCTTTGGCGAGATGCCCGCGCTGACCATCGACCTGGAACCGGCCGCCGAAGATGCCCAGGCGACCGCCGCGGAACGGCTGGACCTGCGCGCGGCGTGCGAACGCGTGGCCGAGGCCGTGCGCGCGGCGGTGGGACAGGCCGGGCTGCCGCCCGATGCGCTGGTGCCGCGTGGCCGGGCGCAGGCGGGCGATGCAGAGGCCGCGTGGGAGACGCGCCGCTTCGACCTGTTTCTGCCGGCGGGCATTGCGCCGGGTCCACTGCTGAACCAGTTGCGCGGCGCGCTGGCCGGGCGCGCCATCACGTTCGACTTTGTGCCGGGTACGGCGGAGGAACCGGGCACCCTGCGCGCGGCCTATGAGAATGCGGCGTGCGTAGAGTTGCTGTTGCGGCAAGCGCGCCCACCGGGTGCGAGGGCCCCAGAAGGCGAAGGCACGACCGAAGGAGAGGGTACGACCGAAGGCGAAGTGCCCACCCGCGGTGAAGGCGAAGCGGAAGGCGAAGACGCGGCCGAAGGCGAAGCGGCGCCGGATACGGAAGGCATGGCCGAGGGGGCCTTCGAAGCGGTGCCCCCGCTCGACTTGAACCCCGCGCTGCCGGCGCCCGAAACCGAAGGCGAGCCGATGCCGCCGCCACCGCGGGCCGAGGCGCCCACGGCGCGGGTGGCCATCATTCTCGATGATGCGGGCTATTCGCAGGCCACTGCCGAGGCGGCGTTTCGGCTGGACCCGAACCTGACCATCGCGGTCTTGCCCGACGCGGAATCGGCGCCCAACATTGCCGAGACCGCGGCCACGCTGGGCTTTGAGGTCTTGCTGCACATGCCCATGGCGGCCGAAGGCGGCGAGCCGCACCCCAATGAACTGGCGCCCGGCATGAGCGCGGAGGACATTCGCGCAGCCACCGAAGCCGCGCTTGCCGCGGTGCCCCAGGCCGCCGGGGTGAACAACCACCGCGGCTCGCGCTTCACCGCCGACCGCGAGGCGCTGGGCGCATTCTTCGACGTGGTCGAGGCGGCGGGCCTCTTTTTCGTGGACAGCCGGACCACGCCCGACACCCTGGCCTATGCGCTGGCGCGGGTACGGGGCGTGCCCGCAGCCGAGCGCGATGTCTTCCTCGACCACGAAGCGGGCCGCGGCGCCGTGGCCGCACAGTTTCGCCAGCTCATCGCGCGGGCGCGGGCCGAGGGCCAGGCCATTGGCATCGGCCACCTGCGCACCAGCACGATCGAGGCGCTTGCCGCGCTGCTGCCCACGCTGGAAGAGGCGGGCGTAGAGCTGGTGCACGTGTCGGACCTCGTGCAGTGAGCGGCACAACATGAGCCTGGTGCTGGGTATCGAGACCAGTTGCGACGAGACCGGCATCGCGCTGGTCGAGGATGGGCGCCGCGTGCGGGCCGAAGCAGTGGCCTCGCAGGTCGACGTACACCGCGCGTTCGGCGGCGTGGTGCCCGAGATTGCCTCGCGCCAGCACACCACCAGCATCGTGCAGTTGACCCGGCAGGTGCTGGATGAGGCGGGCTGCGCCGTGCCCGATGCCGTGGCCGCGACCAATGGCCCCGGCCTGATGGGCTCGCTGCTGGTCGGCACCAGCTTCGCCAAGTCGCTTGCCCTCGCGTGGGCGCGGCCCTACCTGCCCATACACCATATCGAGGGGCACCTGTTCAGTGTGTTTCTGGAAGAGGATGCGCCTGACTGGCCCTTCCTCGCGCTTATCGTGAGTGGGGGCCACACCCAACTGACCGCCTGCGATGCGCCGCACCGTTACCGATTGCTGGGCGCCACGCGCGATGACGCCGTGGGCGAATGCTTCGACAAGGTCGCGCGGCTCCTCGGCCTGCCCTACCCCGGTGGCCCGTCGATTCAGGCGGCGGCGGAAGGCGGCGACCCGACGGCCTTTGATCTGCCGCGCGCGATGCGCGACAGCGATGACCTGGCCTTCAGCTACAGTGGGCTGAAGACGGCGGTGCGCTATGCCCTGAACGATGGCGGGGTGCCCGTGCCGGATATGGCGGCCAGCTTTCAGGCGGCGGCGATCGATATCCTGGTGCACAAGACACGCCAGGCGCTGGCGCAGACCGGGCTGCCGCGGCTGGTGGTGGCGGGTGGTGTGGCGGCAAATGCACTGCTGCGCATGCGGCTGCAAGCGGAGGCGGGCGTGCCGGTGTTTGTGCCGGCGCTGCGCTATTGCCTCGACAACGGCGCCATGATCGCCGCCGCTGGCTACAGCCGCTGGCAACACGACGGCGCCGCACCGCTGACGTGTACCCCTGCGCCGAGCCTGCCGCTGTAGGGCGAAGGCCACACCCTACGAACAGAGAGAACCCGACGCGCCAGCGCCGGCCATAGTCCTGCGGTACGCATGTTTTCCTGCGGCCCGTATACTTTTGCAGTTGCCGTGCGCCCTCTACATCGCAGTGTGCGGGTTGCACTAAAAGACCACCACCTCGACCCGGGTCTGGTTGGCGCCGCTCGGATGAAACAACACGATATCCTGATTGGCATTGCCATTGAGGTCGTAGTGGCGCGCGGTGCCGAAGCTGGGCAGGCTGAGTTCCATCACCGGGCGCCGCGACAGAAAGTTATCTTCTTCGCCGAGGTGAATATCCAGCTGATCCGCCTCATCGCCGAAGGCCGCATCGAGGCGCCCGTCGCCATTAAAGTCGGCCATGACATAGGCGATCTCCTCGCGGCCATCGGGCGCTTCGAGCGAGAACGAGGTGTCGAAATCCGGTTCGTCGCCGAAGCCATCGTTGTAGAGATAGACATCCGCTTCGATACCGAGCTTGCCGCGCACGAAGAAGTTAATGAAGTTTCCGACGCCGAATGGAATCCGCACGAAAATAATATCTTTCAGCCCGTCGCCATCTACATCGCGCAGGCCGGGACTCGCAATCGCACCCGATGCGGTGAACGTGGCGTTGGGCTCTTCGGGATATTGAAAGGGCGCCTCGGCCATATACACCTGCGTCACCGCTTCGATATTTGCCGTGCCCCGCATCTGGGTCACCACGAGGTCGGGAAAGCCATCGGCATTGATATCATCCAGGGCCGCGCTGGCCTCCCACTTTTCTTCGAGATTCACCGGCACGGCATAGCGGTAGTGCTGTTCCCAGCCGGGTCCGAAGGCGAAGTCGGCGAACTCATCCGACAGAAAACTCAGCACCTGCGTGTCGTAGCCCTCGACATCGAAGGCCTGCAGCGCCGGCAGCCGGTGCGAGATACGCACATCGCCATCGCGCGAGACACTGCTGACCACGTCGCACGTGATCAGCGTGCGCGCTTCGTCTCCGCGCCGCACCTCGAAACCCGTCGGCTGCGGAATCAGCCATTCGTCGCGCCCGTCGCGGTCGAGGTCCTGCGCCAGGCCCTGAATGATCTTCGGCTCGGTTGTGTAGCTGGGAAACAGCGAGTTAAAGCGCGGCGCCGCTATCTCGGTCAGCGCGTTGTCCTGCCACTGATAGACACGCGCGCCCGCGGCATAGACCGCGACCACCTCGCGCGGGGCGGCGCCATCGTATTCGGCCAGGAACACCGCGCCAATCTCGGCGGGCAGCGTAAGCGCGCTCGACGCCGCTTCGGCATAGGCGCCCGCCTCGCCCGCCAGGTGCACGCGCAGCCCTTTCACCAGCGGGTCGCTGTCGGGGTCGCTGACCAGCAGCAGGATATCGTTCCGGCCGTCCTGATTCAGGTCTTCCACGGTCACATCCCACACGCCAATGGGCGTGCGCAGGACCGATTGTTGCGGCGTTTCGAGCGCCGCTAGGGTAAGCAGGGTAACAAGCAGCATCGCGGTCTCCTGGTTTACTGCTGAAACGCGCGCAGGGTTGGCGAGTATGACGCCGCCGCGTGCCGGTTTATTCGCCACGTTAGACGCCTAGTCGGTGGCTTCTGTTTCGCGTTCGGCCGCCAACCGCGCCAGATAGCGTGCGCGGTTCTTTACGGCGCTGCGGCGAAAGACGGGAAAGAGGCGGCTGCCGAGGGTGGGCAGGGCGCCGCCCAGCTTGGCCACGAGCGCCGAGCTCCACGGCAGGCTGGCTTCGAGCGGGCGCCGCGGCAAGACGTGTCCGAGGATCAGGCGCTCGACCTCTTCGATCTCGAGCAGCTTGAGGCCCATGAAGTTGTGGAGCGACG
>CAYMLC010000082.1:278-10116 GCA_964390765.1 uncultured Nitrospirales bacterium | reverse complement strand
CATGGCTCGTTATTACCATTCCTGTTTTGAATGCTCGAATGATGAACAAGGCCAACCCCGCCGACGACTGGGCCACCGCGCGCGAACAACTCGAAGACTTCATCGGTGTGGCCGAGCTCGACCAACCCCAGACCTTCGTGCTGCCGCACGACTTCGACATTGCACGCGAACTCCACCGCGCGGTGCAGGCACTCGACAGCGGGCCGGACCTGCGCGGATTCCTCGAGACCATCGATGTGCCCGCACTCAAAGAGCGCGTCTACCGGGAAAGCGTCGCCCACTTCGCGCGTGAGGCGCAGGGCTTCATGGACGGTCTCGAGACGTGGCGCACGCGGCTCGACGCGGTCATCCGCGATTTCGAACAAGAGGCCGACACCTTTGCGCGCGAATACGACCCGATTCCCGGAGCCGAGATTGGCGGCCTGTTTCACCGCTTCGTGCAGAGCAAGCGCGGACCGGGCATGCGCGCGTTCGGCGCGGCCAGTGCGCGCGTGGCCCAGACCACCGGCGCCGCGGGGCGCAGCCTGGCCGCGGCCTTGCGCCGGCGGGCAACTCTCGAAGCCGAACCACAGCAGGCCACGGAAGACGCCATCCGCAAGCGGCATGAAAAACAATTGTCGCGCCTCACGCGGGAATTGGCCACGGCCTACTTCGCACGCGCCAATGCGCTGGGCACGCCGCTCGGCCCGCTCATCGCCGAGGCACTCGAGGCGCTGGATATCGACGCCGCCAGCGATGCAGCCATGCGGCAGACCTTGCGCCAGGAAACCATCAGCGACGCCTTCCGCGAGCATGCCGACCGCATGCTGAATACCTGGTGGGACGACCACAAGGGGCAGCGGCAGGTCTTGCTCGCACTCGATGCCGGCCTCGCGGTCATGCCCACGGCCATCGCCGCGCCCATCGCCATCTACACCGGTGGCATCGGCGTGCCCGAGTTCATCGCGGTATCGGGTCCCGTGGTGCAGCAGTTCGTCTCACGCGTGGTCGAATATCAGTTCGGCGACAACATGTTCGATTTCCTCTCGCCCTGGCGGCGCGAACATCAGGCCGCCTTTGCCCAGGCCCTGCGCGACCACCTGACGCACCAGGCCCTGGCCCCGCTCTATGACCTGCGCGACCTGCTGCGCGGCGACACGATCGAAGACCTGCACCGGAGTCATGCGCGATGTCTGCAAGCGTAGGCAATGTGATAGAGGACCTGCAGGCCATCGCCGCCTACGACGGACCCTGGCGCCGCCTGCGCGAAGAGGGCGCACTGCTGCGCACGCGCATCATCGAACTGCGCGAACGCAACGAGCGGCTCGACGACGTGCTGGTCATCGCGCTGGTCGGCGGCTCGGGGGTCGGCAAGTCGACACTGCTGAATGCGCTCGCAGGCGACGAGTTGGCGCGCACCTCGGCCCTGCGCCCCTGCACCGCGCAGCCCACCATCTACGAGCCACCCGGCACTACGATTGACGTGGGCGACGCACGGCGCGTCAGCGGTTCGGCGCTCGAACACTTGGTCATCGTCGACACGCCAGACTCGGACACCGTGGTGCGCGAACACCGCCAGCGCGTGATCAAGGTACTCGAACAGTGCGACCTCGTGCTGTTGTGCGGCAGCGCCGAGAAATATCTGGACGACGCCACTTGGTCGCTGCTGCGCCCGCTGCAGCGCGAGCGCACCGTCGTATGCGTCGAGACCAAGGCGGACCTCGGCGCCGACATCAAGGAGCACTGGCTGAGCAATCTCGAAGCGCACGGCTTCAAGCCCGCGGGCTACTTCCGGGTCAACGCGCGCCGCTCTTTCGACCGCAAGGTGCAGGGCGGCCAGCCGGGCGCCGACGAACTGGACTTCCCCCAACTCGAGGCCTACCTCGCGCGCGAACTCAATGCCGAGCGCATTGCACGCATCAAGCGCTCGAATGCAGCCGGGCTGCTGTCGAAGACCGTCGCACGCCTGCAACAACGCGCAACGGAAGCTGCACCCGCCATCGCAAAACTGCGCACCCAACTGCGCGACAGCGACCGCGAAGTGACCGAGCTCACCCTCGAGCACGTGCGCGACCGCCTATTCGCCGAGCCGCACCTCTGGTCGTATGCGGTGGGCCGCGAGATCAGCGTGCGCGCCAAGGGTCTCGTCGGCGGGCTGTACCGCCTGTTCGAGGCGCTGCGCAGCCTGCCCACACGCCTGGCGGGCTGGCTGCCCGTGGGAGGCTCGGGCACCGGCGCAGGCCGGCAGGCCGCCGAACTGCTGAGCAGCCGCGCCGCCGAGACCCCCGCACTCGCACTGGCCTCCGGCCCCGTGCTCGAGTTGTATCGCACGCGCCACAGCGAGGTGGCCTATGCCTTCGCCCGCGCCGGCTTCGAACCGCCGGAAAGCGAAGAAGGGCGCGAAGCGTATGCCGAGGAACTCAGCGCGCGCGTGGCCGAAGTCTTGCGCGGCCCCGCCCGGGAACGGGTCGAGCGGCTGGCGACGCGCCTCACCAGTTGGCAGGCAAGTCTGGTGGCCGACCTGCCGGCCTATGCCTTCATCGGCTACAGCGGCTACCGCGTGGTCACCGCATTCTTCACCGAGAGCTTTCTGCCCGAGAGTTTCTTCCTGCACGCGTTCACGGTGTTGGCGCTCTTGCTCGGGCTCGAGATCTTCGTGCTCACCATGCTCGTGCGCGCCGCCGCATGGCACGCACGCACCGCCGCCCAACGCGACCTGCGCCTCGCACTGGCCGCCCCCTTCCTCGCCTTTCAGCCGGAGAAGGCACTCATCGACGCGGCCGAAGAAAAGATTGCGGAGATTGAAGCACTGCACGACCGGGTGATGGGCGCAACGGAAGACGCACCCGCCCGGATCAGCTAGGCGCCAATCGCGAGCAGGGCGGCCAGCATACGGTCGGCCGTGGTGATGACCCGCGAAGACGCCTCGAACGCACGCTGAAACTGCAGCAACTGCGTGGCTTCTTCGTCGAGGTTGACCCCAGACACCTCCTCGCGCCGCCGCTGAAAATCGCGGATGAACGACTCCTGCACCTCGAAGGTCGACTCGTTCGCATTGCTCTCAATGCCGATCTGCACGATGGTGGACTCGAAGAACTCGTTCAGCGTCTGCGTATTGCCCCCGAGAATCGCCTGGTTGCGCACGTTGGCCAGTGCCAGCGCCGCACGGTTGTCGCCCGTCTCGGTCGGGTCGAGGCTGAACCCCGAAGCAAGCAGCGTGGGGTCGTCGATGATCCGCTGGTTCACACCGATATCACTCGCATCGGACCCCGTAAGCAGCGTATTCACGCCCAGCGCCGCCAACACATTCGAACTGTCGTTGCTGAATGCAAAGCTGAAGCTGGCCACCGGTGACAGTTGCAGCCGGTTGTCGGCCGTCACGGCCGCGCTGACCAGCCCGCTCGCATTGATGTCGTTCACGATGTCGTTGAGGGTCGTCACACCGGCGGTCACCGGCACCGTCACCGTGGCGATGTTGACGTTGTTGCTGTCGTAGATGGGGATATCGAAGCTGCCGCTCTGCACAGCGAAGGGCAGGTCCGCCGCGTCGATCGGATTGGTCGGGTCGTCGACCGCATTGGTCGAGGTTAGTGCAGCAGTATAGTTCGTCAGTCCGTTGCCCTGGCTGTGGATGCTGTTGATACTCTCGATCAACGCCGCCGCCAGTGAATCGATCCGGGCATCCACCGCCGGCACATCGGTATCGCGCGCCTGTAACGCACCGAACAGTTCGCCATCGGTAAGGTCGACCACCGCGCCACTCGTTTGAAAGACCACCTCCAGCAGGTCGTTGCGGTCCGGGTCGAGCGAAGCATTCGGCACCGCCTGCAACAGACGCGATTCGTCCCCCCGCACCAACTCCGCCCCGCCGATAAACACGTCCACCTCGCCGTTGTCGCGCTCACGGTAATCGATATTCGCGATCCGCGCCAGCTCATCCAGCAACACGTCGCGCTCGTCACGCAGGTCGTTGGCCTGCCGCTGGCCCGCTTCGGTGCGGCGGATGGTTACGTTCAGTTCGGCGATCTCCGCCGCAATGCGGTTGACCTCCTGCACCTGCTCGCGCACTTCTTCGTTCGCGTTGGTGCGCAGCGTGTTCAACTGCTGCGAAATCGTCTGCAACTGGTCGGCCAGTGTCTCCGCCTGCGTCAACAGCGAAACGCGCACCGGCAACGCTTCCACGTTGTTCGCGAAATCGTTGAGCGCATCGAAGAACACGTTCAGATTTTCACTGAACCCGCCCGCGTTCGGCTCCTGAAAGATGTCCTCGATCCGTTCGAAGAATTGCGCGCGCACCTCGGACTGCCCGAGGGTCTGCACTTCCTGGCGAAAGACCACATCGAGAAATTCGTCGCGCGCCCGCGAGATGGCGCCCACGCGCGGGCCCGAGGGAATGATGCCGAACTGACGGACCTGCGGCGGGCGGCTGAGCAACTCCGCGCGCTGGCGCGAGTACCCCTCCTTGTTCACGCTGGCGATATTGTTGCCGGCCACATCGAGCTGGATCTGCGCCACGCTCAGTCCGGTCTGGCCAATGCTCAGCGCGCTGAATAGATTGCCCACGGGCGATTCTCCTGGCTGTGGACACGGGGCCCCGCAGCCCTTATGCAACCTGCGTTCCAGGTATCGGCTGCGGAGGCTAAGCGCTTGAGTTGCGCGTGCTTATCGCGCGCGACGTTCCGGCGCACCGTCTGGCAGGCGGCAAGCCTTGCCCAGCCACCGGGCAGCCGGTGCCGCCCCGCCAACCGCGCTAAAGCCCCGGCCCGGCCGGCCGATAAAGATTGTGGAAGCCGAGGGCGGCTGTAGAACAGTGGAGCACAAGGGAGCAAAAGCCATGCTGAACATCAGCACCATAGGCGGCGCCCCGGAGCTTCCCGGCGCAGGTTCGGTCGAGAAGCGCACGCGGGTGCCCCAGCAAACGGGCAGCCCCAACGGAGATGGCGTCGCCATCAGCCCGTTGGCCGCGCGTGCGGCCGAGAGCGCGGCCATCCTCAAGCAAGCGGAAACATCGGAAGTAGACGGTATCCGCGAGGAGATGGTGGAGCGCGCCCGGGCCAATCTCGAGCAGGGGACCTATCGCATTCAGGAAGCTGTGCTGCAGGTCGCACGCCGCTTCGAAGCATCACTGGCCTAAGCGGCCAACCCACTCCGCCGTTTGCGCCGCTCAGGCGTAGGCGGCGGGATTCTTTTGCACCGACCCGCGCCGCCGGTCAATGGCGCGCCAGAGCCGCTTCCTCCGCCGCCACGCCATCGCCGTGGCAAACGCCGGCGAAGCTGAAGTCCGCGGGGTCGCAGCGGCGCAACTGCCACCAGAACTTCCACGTCCAGTCGGGCCAGATGGCCGTCACCTTGCCGTCGGCGTTCATGTACCAACTGCGGCAGCCGCTGGCCCAGACCGTGCCTTGCATGCGCTGCTGCACCCACGCGTTGTAGGCGGCCTGCACATCGGCGCGCACGTCCATCGTGGCCGCCCCCTGCGCGCCCAGGGTGCGCAGACAGTCCATCGCATAGTTCACCTGCGCCTCGAGCATGAAAATGTAGGACGTGTGTACGATGCCTGTGTTCGGGCCGGCCAACAGAAACAGGTTGGGAAAGCCGTGTACCACCGTTCCCTTGTACGCCGCTTCACTGCCGGCCCACGCCTCGGCCAGCGATTGCCCACCCCGCCCGAACACGCGCGTGGCCACGGGGTTGTCGGTCGCGTAGAAGCCCGTTCCGAACACCAGCACATCGGCCGGATGCTCGACACCGTCCGCGGTACATATGCCGCCCGGGGTGATACGTTCGATGGCCGCCGTCACCAGCGACACGTTCTCGCGCTGCAGCGCCGGGTACCAGTCGTTCGACACCAGAATGCGCTTACAGCCCATGCGATACTGCGGCACCACCCGCTCGCGCAACGCGGGGTCCGGCACCTCGCGCGCGATGTGCCGCCGCACCAGCCACTCGGCCCAGCGCAGCAATCGCGGCCAGATGGCAAACGCCACCACCGACAACTCATTGCGCCAGTACTGCAATACGCGCAGCAGCCACTTTGCGCGTGTGCGGCGCAGCGCGCGCACCCAGCCCGGTATCGGCCGGTCGTGCCGGGGCACCACCCAGGGCGCGCTGCGCTGATACACGTCCAGATGGCCCACCGTGGGGGCGATGGCCGGCACATACTGAATCGCCGATGCCCCCGTACCCACCGAGGCCACCCGCTTGCCACGCAGGTCGACACCATGGTCCCACTGCGCGGAATGCCATTTGGCGCCTTCAAACGTCTCCAGGCCGGGGATGTCGGGCAACTTCGGTTCGGCCAGCGGGCCCGTGCAAGAGAACAGCACCCGCGCCGTATAGCCCCCGCGCGAGGTCTCGAGCCGCCAATGCCCCGCTGCCTCGTCCCAATGCGCGGCCAGCACTTCGGTGTTCAGCCGCACATACGGCATCAGGCCCAGCTCGTCGGCCACGCGCTCGGTATAGGCCTTCAGTTCCGGCTGTGTGGGATACGTGCGCGACCACTCGGCGTTCTGTGCAAACGACAGCGAATACAACACCGAAGGCACATCGCATGCGCAGCCGGGGTAATCATTGTCGCGCCACGTGCCACCAATCTGCGCCGCGCGCTCGAGAATCAGAAAGTCGCGCTGGCCGCTCTGCAGCAGGCGATACGCCGCGGTCAGCCCTCCGAAGCCACTGCCGACAACGATCACCTCATGGTGTACCGCAGTGGCGGCGTCCGTTGAAGTGTCTACTTTGCTTACATCCATACCGGCCATCATAGCGATTGCGCAAAACAAGGCCCAAAGCGCTGGACGCACACACCCTTCGCCCGTACACTACCTCGATGTTTCGCTTCCCAGACGTGCGCTCGCTCTTTGGCCTGCGCGAAAAACTCGCCCTCGGCTTTGCCGCACTCCTGGCCGTCGTGCTCGCGCTCGGCCTGTTCAGCATGCGCCACCTCGAGCGCTTCCGCAGCGAACTCGAGACCACCGTCAACCAGCCCTACGAACAATTCCGCACCGCCACCGACATGAAGCTGGCCATCGAGAACATGCGCGAAACGGGCCTGCTCTATCTGCTGGGGCTCGACGAACAGGGCGCACAGCGCGCGCGCCACGCCGAGGTACGCTTCGAAACAAGCGTGGCCGAGGCCGCCGAACTGCCCAATGGCGGCGCCTTTCACAACCGGGTCGCGACCATGGAGGAGCAGTTTCACCAGCTCACCAGTCTGCACCGCCAATTGATGCGCGACAAAAGCATCGAAGCGCAGGAGCGCCAGCGCGTCGTCTCGCAGATGAGCGACGTGTACCGCGCAAGCCTCGAAGAATTCGACCGACTCAGCAGCGCCATCCGCGCCGACCTCATGACGCGCAACAACGCCTTGCAGGAAGAAATGCGGCAGGCCCAATGACAGACGGCTGCGGCGCTCGGCGTCGCGCTGCTGCTCGTCATCCTCGGCATCCTCGGCTCGGGCCGGTGGATAGTCGGGCCCATCATGATGGTCATCCGGGCAGCCGAAGCGGTACGGGCCGGCGACATGAGCGTGCGCGTAAAGCCGCGCACCCGCGATGAACTCGGTCGCCTCGCCCTGACCTTTAACGCAATGACCGCCGACGTGGCCGCCCTGCAGCGCACGCAACGCAGCAAGATCCTGCGCATGCACCGCACCACCGCCACGATGTTCGACGTGATGGACGACGCCGTCGCGCTGACCGATGCCGACGGTAAAGTCGAGAACGCCACCCGCGTCGCCAGTGAAGTCTTCCGCCTGCATCTCGGCCGCCCCATCCACGAATCGGGCGAGCCCTGGCTCGTCGAATTGTTTCAGAGAGCCAAGGAGCACGAGGCGACCGTCTGTCTGCCGGCCGACAAGGAAGTCTTGCAGGTATTCGTCGAGGGCGACGAGCAGTTCTTCTACCCCACCGCCGTGGCCGTGCGAAACGAAGACGAGGCCGGTGCGCCCGAGGTCACGGGCGTGCTCTTGCTCATGCGGAACATTACCCAGATGCGCGCCCAGGAAGAACTGAAGCGCGATGCGGTATCCACCGTCTCCCACCAGTTGAAGACACTACTCACCTCGATGCACATGGCGCTGCACCTGTTGTGCGATGGCAAGGCCGGCGAACTCTCGCACGAGCAGGCCGAACTCGCACGCACGGCACGCGAGGAAACCGAGCGTCTGCGCCGCATGGTCGAGGGCCTGCTCGACCTCAGCCGTATTCGTTCGGGACGCGTGCTGATGGAGTGCGAAGAGATGGACCCCATCGCCGTGGCCGAAAACGCCGTGCATGCCCTGCTCGGCACCGCGGCCGAAAAGCGTATCGACCTGAAGGTAGACGCCCGGGGCACGATGCCGAACCTGTGGGCCGACCCCGACCGCATCGAGCAAGTCTTCTTGAACCTCGTCTCCAACGCCGTCAAGTACACGCCAGCGGGCGGACAGGTGGTCGCGGAGGTGGCCCATGACAAGGACTGGGTGTATGTGCATGTGCACGACTCCGGACCCGGCGTACCACACGACGAGCGCAGCCGCATCTTCGAGCAGTTCTACCGCTCAGAAGGCAGCCGCCACGAAGGCGTGCCCGGGGCGGGCCTCGGCCTGGCCATCGCACGCCAGATTGTCGACGCCCACGGCGGGCGCTTGTGGGTCAACACCAGCCCACACGGCGGCGCCACGTTTGGCGTGGCACTGGCCCGTGCCGACGCCGTACAGCGGCTGGGTCTGGAAGAAGCGAGCTAGCGCACCCCACAATCGAGAGTGACTCATGAGCGATACCCCCATTCACAGCCAGCGCATTCTTGTCGTCGACGACGAGTTGAACATCCGCAAGACACTCACGCTCGCCCTGCAGAGTGAAGGCCACGCCGTACAAGTGGTAAGCAACGACGAAGACGCGCTGAGCGAAGTGCGCCGGCACAGCTTCGACATCGTGCTGCTCGACCTGCGCCTCGGCACAAAGAACGGTCTCGACCTCATCGAGCCGATGCTGGCCGACAGCCCATGGCTCAAGATCATTGTCATCACCGCACACGCCAGTATCGAGACCACCGTCGAGGCCATGCGGCACGGCGCCACGGATTATCTGCCCAAGCCCTTCACCCCCGACCAGGTGAGCCTCGTCGTCGAGAAAGCCGCGCGCTTGCGCCGCCTCGAGCGCCGCCTCGACGCGCTGGAAGAAGCGGCCGGCGGCAACAACGCCGACGCGGAAAGCGCCAACCCCGCGATGCAGCGCCTCTACGAACAAGCCCGCCAGGTGGCCGAGACCAATGCATCGGTCTTGCTTCGCGGCGAAAACGGCACCGGAAAGACGCTGCTCGCCCGCGCCATCCATAATTGGAGTCCCCGCCGCGACCAGAGTTTCAGCGTGGTGTCGTGCCCCTCGCTGTCCGGCCAGCTGCTCGAAAGCGAATTGTTCGGCCATGTGCGCGGCGCCTTTACCGGCGCCGTCAAAGACAACCCCGGCCGCATCGCCAAGTCTGAGGGGGGCACCCTCTTCCTCGACGAAATCGGCGACCTGCCGCTGGACATCCAACCCAAGCTGCTGCGCTTCCTGCAGGACCGCGAGTACGAGCGGATTGGCGATACGGTAACGCAGCAGGCCGACGCGCGGCTTATCACGGCCACCAACGTGGACCTCGAAGCCGCAGTAAAGGCCGGCACATTCCGAGAGGACCTGCTCTATCGCCTCAACGTCGTCGAGTTGACCATCCCCCCGCTTCGCGGTCGCCGCGAAGATATTCCGGCCCTGGCCGAGCGCATCCTCGCGCAGGTAGTGAAGAGCGGCAACTGCCAGGTCACGGGCTTCAGCGACGAAGCTGTCGCGTGGCTGTCCGCCTACACCTGGCCGGGCAATGTGCGCGAGTTGCAAAACACCGT
>CAYMLC010000082.1:0-268 GCA_964390765.1 uncultured Nitrospirales bacterium | reverse complement strand
GAGCGCGCCTGTATCTTCTGCCGCGAAGACCGCATCGGCGTGCAGCACTTGCCCGACGACCTCGGCGGGCACGCCGTCGAAGCGGAACTCGGCGACCTGGTCAGCCTCGAGACCATCGAAGAGCGCCATATCCGCCGCGTGCTCAGCGCAACCTCCTCGCTGCAGGAAGCGGCCAACATCTTCGGTATTGACCAGGCCACCCTCTGGCGCCGCCGCAAGAAGTACAACATCTAGCGGCCTGCGTGCGAAGACCGGCGCCTTCACCTTT
>CAYMLC010000081.1:0-10134 GCA_964390765.1 uncultured Nitrospirales bacterium | reverse complement strand
GTATACAGATTCAGCCCGGCCAGGCGCAGGTCGCCGCCGCCTGCACGCAACTGGCGCAGCCGCTCGACGAAGACACCCACCCCCATATAGCTCACGAACCTCACCGCCGTGCAGTTCAGCACCACACTGCAGCGCCCGTCCTGCAGACAGCCGGTCAACGCAAATCGCAGCGCGCCGATGCCGTCCTCGTCGATGTCGCCCTCCAGCCGCAACACCGTCACCGCGCCCGATTCGTAACGGTCCACATTCAGCATCACGTAGCTCCTTCCGCCAGTTGGACCTCACCCGTGAGGTCGCCACATACCTCACCGGCCATCGCCTTGTATTCCGGTTCGTGCTCCGCCTGGAAGGCGGCCCACTGTTCCTTCGACCAAATCTCGATGTGCGTCTCCACCCCCAGCACCACCACCTCTTTGCTCAGCACGGCGTATTGCCGCAGGTTCGGCGGCACGGGAATGCGGCCCTGCTTATCCACCTGCACCTCCGCCACGCTGCCGTAGAACAGCCGCCGGAAATCCAGCGCGCGCGGATTCATCGCCGCATAGCGATTGACCTGCGCGCGAATCGCCTCCCACTGCGCGTGCGGAAAAAGGAAGAGGGCACGGTCGAACCCGCGCGCGAGATACCAGTCGGTGTGCTTGTACACCTGGCTTATCTGGCGAAAGCGCGCTGGAAGCGTAATGCGCCCCTTGTCATCCAGGGCGGTCTGCGCTTCGCCGTAGTACATGGTTGACGATATCCCGGGGCTCCACTACCACCCACATCCAGGCCCCAATCTACCACCACGACCCACCACTGTCAACCACTGAATGAATGTTTAGTCACTGGCCTGTAAGGACTTACAGAACCTGAGACTACCCCGTCCAGCGTATGGTTTGTCAAGATATTGCTCAATAGACCACAATATATAGATCACACGCCCCACCCAGCAGGACCACTGTATCTCGGAATAGCGCCTGGGCCGTGCCAGGCATAAAGCCCTATTTGACAGCTGGTTAGATGTGTGGTTGAAAGTGGTTGGTCAATCGCCCACGGCTTAGCACCGCTGCGCGTGGCGTCGCCACCCGCGCAGCACACGCACAAGTGGCGCATTGACAAGAACTTAAACTCGTCCTATGCTCGGAGGGCAGGGGGACCGAATCGACAGCGCCTGCGCGACGCTAAAGTTTGGGACGCGCGCTGCCGATACTACCGACCGGGATGAGCGTGTGGCGGCTGGACCGGCACAGGAGCGCACTGCATGGGCGGACAAATCAGCTTTGGCGGACTCGCCAGCGGGCTCGACACTGAATCGATTATTCAGCAGTTGGTCGGGCTCGAGCGGCAGCCCATCTTCCGGCTGCAAGATCAAGTCGCCCAGCTCGAACGCGAACGCGACGCCATCTCGAATGTGCGCAATACGCTGCTCGACCTGCGTAACCGCATTCAGGACTTTCGCCTGCTCGATCCCTTCGGCGATTTCACGACGGCCGATTCGGACGAAGAGGTGCTCACGTCGACCGTGTCGGGTGCGAACCCGGTGGCGGGCTCGTTCACCATCGACGTGCAGCAGTTGGCCAGCGCCACCTCAGCCAGCAGCAGCAACCGCCTGGGCGCCACCATCGACCCCAACGCCGCGCTCGACAGCAGCGGCCTCAACGGCGACATCGAAGACGGCACGTTCACAATCAATGGCCAGACCTTCACCTTCGACGCGGCCACGGACTCGCTGAACGACCTCATCAACGACATCAACACCAACCCGAACGTGGGCGTCACGGCATCGTTCGATGCCGTCACCGATACCGTGACCTTCGAAAACAGCACGCCGGGCGATACCAGCCTCATCAACTTTGGGGCCGGCGACGACGAGAGCAACATCCTCGCGCTGCTGAATGTCGAAGGCGCCACGCAGTTCACGAACGCCAGCGGCAGCACCGAAGTCACCAGCACGCGCAATCTGGGTGCGGTGCGCCCCAGCGAGAACCTGCAGGACATCAGCTTCGCGAACGGCGCGGTCACGGCAGGCACCTTCAGCATCAACGGCGTCGCCATCACCATCGACCCGGCAACCGACAGCATCAGCGATGTCATCGCCGCCATCAACGAATCCGATGCGCAGGTGACCGCCAGCTTCGACGCGGCCACCGACCGCATCACGTTTAACTCGGAAGTGCTCGGCAGCCGAACCATCAACTTCGGCTCGGGCAGCGACACCAGCAATTTCCTCAGCGTGACCAATCTGGACACCGCCAGCCAGACCGCGGGCAACGACGCGCAGTTCACGGTGAACGGCGGCCCGGTGCAGACGCGCAATACGAACGAAGTGCGCGACGCCATCGGCGGCGTGACGCTCGACCTGCTGAGTACCGGAACCAGCACGGTGACGGTCAACAACGACAACAACGGACTGGTCGAGCAGGTGCAGGCGTTCGTCGATCAGTTCAACAGCGCCACCAGCGAACTGCGCAACCTGACCGCGGGCGAGAACGCGGTGCTGAGCAACGACGCGTCGCTGCGGCAGATCGAGAACTTTCTGCGCCAGAATATCTTCAATCGCGTGAGCGGCCTCGGCGATTTCGACAGCCTCGCCGCCATCGGTATCACCACCGGCAGCGAATTCAACGCGAGCGAAGCCCCCACTCTGGAGCTCGACAGCGAGGTCTTTCTCGAAGCCCTGGGCGAAGACCGCAGCAATATCGCGGAACTGTTCACCAACGGCGAAGAGACAGGCATCCTCGACCAGCTGTTCTCATTCGTCGATGAAGCCACGCGCTCGACCGGTTTCCTGAACGACCGCGTCGAGTCGAACGGGTCGATCGACCGGCAGATCGAAAGCATCAACAGCCAGATCGATCGCGTCGAAGATCGGGTGGCGAACACGGAAGAGCGGCTGCGCCGCGAGTTCTTGCAACTTGAACAGCTCACGGCGAGCTTTCAGAATCAGGCCAGTGCCTTGGCTGGCCTCGGTGGCGGCGGCTTCTAGCGCACGCCCTACGGGTAAAGGAGCAACGCATCCATGTCGGCCTACGCGGCTAAAATCAGCAACTACACCAAGACCAATGTGGAGACCGCCTCGCAGGGCAAGCTGGTGGTCATGCTCTTCAACGGCGCTATCCAGCGCGCGGAAGAGGCCAAGCGCCAGATCGAGAAGGGGCGCCTGCAGGAGGTGCACAACAACCTCGTGCGCGCACAGGAAATCATGGGCGAGTTGCGCGGCGCGCTGAACATGCAGGCCGGCGAAATCGCCACCAATCTCGACCGCATCTACGAGTTCTGCCAGCACCTGCTGATCAAGGCCAACGTGCAGAAATCGCCCGCACCCATCGAAGATGCGGTCCGCCTGATGACCGATATGCGCGATACCTGGGAAGAGGCCTTCAAGCAGGCTGCTGCCGAAGCCGCGGGCCCCGCCCCGCAGATCAACACGCACGGACACAGTTGCCTGAACGTGCGGGGCTGACACCCTGCGAAGCGCTGGCCCGGTGGGGTTGGCCTACAGGTAGCCCATGCTCTCCAGGGTCTCCAGCATCTCCTGATTCGCCGTGCCGGCAGCACCGCCCACGTTGGGCGTAAAGCCCGACAGCCACACGTCGAGCAGGGCGCGCAGTGCGGCCACGCGTTCCGGTTCGCGCTGCGCCAGATTGTTCGTCTCCCCCGGATCCGTGCGCACGTCGTAGAGTTGGACCCGCGCGCCCGCCGCATCTGTAATCAGCTTCCAGCCATCCGCCTGCACACTGCGCCATACGTGTGGCCAGGCGCGTTCATTCGTGCCCTGCGCAAAGACCGGTTGCGCGGCCACCGCCTCGCCCGCGCGCAACGCGGCACTGTGGTCGGCGCCGCGCCATGCCGCGTGCGGCGCCAGCCCCAGAAAGCCCGCCACCGTCGGCACCAGGTCAATACCCGACACCGGCACCGCCACTTCCGCGGGCGCCACGCCCGGCCCCGCAATAACCCACGGCACGTGCAGCAACTCGCTGTGCAGCGTCTGGCCATGGCCCCACGCGCCGCGCTCCCACAACTCTTCGCCGTGGTCGCTCGTAAACACCACCAGCGTACGCTCCCGCACGCCGCTGGCTTCCAGGGCATCCAGCAGACGGCCCAGGTGCCCGTCCACATAGGGTGCCTCGCCGTGATACAGCGCCGCCGTGTAGGCGCGGTCATCGGCGTCGGGCATGGGCAGGCCGGCATCGACTTGGGGCACGCCCCAGCGCTCGCCCCCTTCATACGGATAGAAGAAGGGCCACGGTCCACGTACGCCGCCGCGCATCGCAGGCGGCGGATCGTAGGGGGCGTGCGGGTCCATGTAGTGCACCCACAGGTAGAAGGGCCGGTCGCGATGGCGCCGGATGTAGGCCTCGGCATAGCGCGTCAGCGCGGCGGTCGTATCGGCCGGGCGCACGCCATCGAGCGCGGGCAGCCAGTGGCGCACCACTGCACCGAAGAACGGCACCGCGCGCCACAGCCCGGTCTGGCGCAGCAGAATCGGGTGGACATCCGCCCATGTTTCCAGGCCACGCCGCGCACCCGGCAACACCTTCAACAACTGGTTGGCGCATACCGCGCCCGTGGCATAGCCCTCGGCCTGCAGCACCTCGGCCAGTGTCGGCGCCGCAGGCGACACGCCGTAATACCACAGATCCTCGCGCCAACTGGCCATGGTACCGCCCGGCGTCAATCCCTGCGGCGGCTGCGAAGCCAGCAGCGCCGACATGGAAGGCAGGGTCCAGGGTGCGGGGGCTTGCGCCTGGTCGAATCGCACGCCTTGCGCCGCCAGCGCTTCGAGCGCGGGCGCCGGCTGCGGACCGCCGTGCAACTGCAACGCCGACGCACGCAAGGTGTCGGCCACCACGAACAAAACGTTGGGCGGCGCATCGTCTGCCGGCGCCGGCGCACTGCGCAGCGCCACGGCCACGCCCAGCGGCAAGCCCCACAGCAGCATCAGCCCCAGCCCCATGGCCGCCCAACCCGCGGCGTGCCGCCAGGTCCATGTGGCCGCCATCCATACCGCGCCCAGCGCCAGCGCCAGGCCGGCCGTCACCACCACAAGTTCGGCGCGTTGCACCGCCAAGAGCAAGGCATCCCCCGCCACCACCAGCGCCAGCAGCACGCCACCCAGCACAATGGCGACGCTCGCATGAAAGCGCGCACGCGCCCGGCATCCCAGCCGCGTGGCCAACCCGCCCAGCACCGGCAGCGCGGCAATGGCGGCCAGCACGCCCGCGTCCTCTGCGGTCGGCCAGAACTCGCGGTGTACGCTCAACCCGGCCCACACACCCGCCGCCATCAGCGCAGCGGCCAGGGCATCGCTGGCGAAACGCACCCGCGGCGTGCCCCGGCGCAGCGCGCTCAAGACCGCATCGAAGCCGCGCCCGATAAGCGCGGCACCCCACGCCACCACCAGAAAATAGAGCACGGCCGTGAGCACCGCACCCAGCGCGGCGGTCGCGCCGTAGCCACTCCACTGCGCATCACGGTGCGCCTTCACCGCCTCAAACAGCGCAAACAACAACGCGTAGTGTGCGGCCCACAGGTAGACGCTGTGCGCGTGCGTACGCGTGTGCGCTTCGAGTGTGTTGGTCATGGCCGCATCGTGGCCCAGCACGCGGTCGCGTTTCTAGCCGCTAATAGGCTGGCCCGAACAGGACCGCCGTCCACTCGTGGTTGGCGCCCCACGGTGCCTGAAGGCAGGTCCAGGTGCTGTACGCGCTCACGGCAAACAAGGCGGCCGCCACCAACCACCAGCCGGGCCGCCGCCACCGCGCGAAGCCGGCCGCCGCCACCGCCAGCAGCATCGGCATCGTGCCGATACCCCAGCGAAAGCCGAAGGCATCGCCGCCGTAGTTGTTCGTGCGCAAGACGTAGTACGCGAACAGCACAGCGGAGGCCACCCCTATCAGCGCCGTACCCGCCTGCCACGGGCGCCGGCCACTTCGCACGACGGCCCACAGGCCCGGCAGCGCCAGCAGCAGCACGGGGTAGAGCATGAACATGCCGAAGCGCCCGAAGGTCATGTGAAAGAAGTACAGGCCGGGCGGCTCGTTGAGCGCATCCAGTCCCAGCGGATTGCGCCAGTACGAGGCCTCGAAGGTGTACAACTCGGGCCGCAACTGCACCGGCAAGGGGCTGCCCGTCACCCACCACAACACGCCACTCTGCAGCAGCACCGGCCCCGCAGCACCCAGCCCCGCCCACACCAGCGCCGGGGCCGGCCAGCGCACCAGCAGCACCAGGCCCACCAACGCGGGATAGATGGTAAGGGGCAGGTCAATCGCGAACACCAGCGCCGCACACAGGCCAAAGCCGAAAAGCGCGCCGCGCCCGCCCGTGCGCCACGCGGCCAGCGCCAGCACCAGCCCCAGCAGCATGAAGGCCGTCGCGGGTACGTGGTTGTTGAAGTGGGGACCAAACCCGGCGACCTGCGTGCCGAAGCCCAATGCCACGAGCGCCGCCAGCCGCGCGTGCAGCGGCACCGCCAGGGCGCGCAGCAACAACACGAACGCCAGCAGGGCCAAGGCGAAAGTGGGCAGCGCAATACTCTGCGCCAAGGCACGCATGATGCCCGGCCGCTGTTCGGCATCGCGCAGGTCCCACCCCGCAAGGTGGTGCAACACCGCGTATTCACCGGTCAGCACGAGGGGCAACAGCGGTGGTTTCGTAGACAGGCGCCGCCCATCGATCTCCACCAGGTCAACCGTCGCCCCGGCAAAGGGATTGGGCGCGGTGGGCGCCGGCAGATTCAGGGTGAAGGTGCCGTGGTGCACCAGGCTGTAGGCCGTTGCCAGGCGGCTGTTCAGTGTGTCGCCCAGCGGCGGCGCCGGCGTCGCCCACACCACATAGCCCAGTGCCAGCAAGACCAGTGCGGCCTCGGCCGTCCACCCCCAACCTCGCGCACGCGTGCCGGCGCCGGCAGGCGAAGACACCTCGGCGAAAGACCGCGGGGATGAGGCCCGCGATGAGGCGGGCGAAGAAGCCTTAGAAGATATTGCGCACACGTTCCCAGGTGCGCCCGAGGAAGCCGTCCGGCCCTTCTTCGCCAATCATGCGGTCGGGCTCTTCACGCACCGCCACCCACTGCCCGTCTACGCGCTCTTCGGTCTTCTGCGCCACAAACAGACTGCCGATGCGCTTCCAGCGCCCATGCCGGTATTCGTAGGTCAGGGTCTCGGTACCCGTGTCGCGCAGAAACGAATCGTCCGTCCGCGCGTCGTCGCGTTCACGATGCAGACGCGTCGAGAAACGAATCTTGTCGATCTCGACATTGGCGAGGTAGGGCGCCGTGCGCTGCTCCTGCTCGATAATCTCAATGTCGTAGGCACTCGCACCCCCCGGATACTCCACGTACTCGCGGTAATAAAACGGCCGCTTATGTACCAGCCGGTCGCGGTCGATCTCGGCGCTGTTGTTTGCCGACTCGATATGCGTGCGCACGATGCTGCGCAGCGCCTGCTCGTGGTCTGTGGAATCGGCCACCTCGGTCGGCACCTCGTCCGGCACATCGCTGTCGCCGCCGGGAAAGCGTGCGTACTCCTGGAACGTCTCGCAGCCGGTCAGCGCCACCGCGCCCAGCACAACGAACAAGGCGCCGTGCATCAGTTTCATCGGGATGTAGCGTGTTCGGTTCATCGCTCCTGCCCATTCGCCGTTGGGGGCCGCCCGGCTGCCGCCAGCCTTTCAGGCCCGCAAAGCGCGCAGGGTAACAAAAGTGCGCCACGACATGCAGCCGCGGCGCACAATAGGTCATGGGTGGCGCCTGGAATCAGCCCGGCCGCAACTGCCCGCGCAGTGGCGCATTCAACAGGCGGCCACCGCCCGGCCGTTGGACGCGCGTATCCTCCAGTTGGACCGAACGCGAACTCACGTTGCGCACGATGAAGCGCTCGAGCAGCCGGTCACCTTCCGACACCGTCGCCTCGTCCTCACTCACAAAGCGGTTGTTGAGCCGGAACGTGGCCGTGTCGCCGTCCACGTCGATCAACACCAAGCCATAATCCTGGATGTCACGCTCGACCCGCTGTCGCAGTTCCTGCGTTTGCCGGCCCATGTCGAACATGGAAGCCGCATCCGTCATACGCGAGGCTTGCCGCAGGTCGTCCCACTCCCAAGGGTGCGCGTTTAGCAGCCGGTTCACCTCCTCGGCAAAATAGTTGCGCGCCTCTTCGGCTATCGCCTGATTCTCGGTCGTGTTCTGTCGCTCGAGCACATCGAGTGCCGTCTCCAGCACTTCCAGCGGCGGCGCATTGCCCGCCATCATGTCCGGCGCCGGGTTGTCTATCAGCACCACTTCGTCGTTGCCGCCCACCACATCCTGCAGCGTCGCCACGGCAAGGTTGCCGCCGAAGTACAGCAGCAACACTGCGGCGATAAACCCGCCCGTCAACATCACGACGCGTTGCCACGGCGTTTGGGCGGCAGGTGGCGCGGGCGTCGCTTGCGGTGCGGGGGCATCATCCATGCCGGCCAGGGCGCGGCTGCGTTCATCCAGCTCGGGCAGGGCATTGGGGTCGGTGGCCTGCAGCGCTTCCCCCGTATCTTTCTTCCGCCCGAATACCGAGCCGCTCGCCTCGCGCTCGCGGGGCTGTTGGCGCGCCTGCTCGTTCTCCGTTTCCGCGCGGAAGGCTTCCAGCGCCTCCATCACGTTGCTCGACGGCTTGTAACTGACCGGCGTCTCACCGCCCAGGTCCTGAATCGAGAGGCTGGCCTCTTGCTGGCGCGGACGGCCTACGGTCTCCCCACAATGCCGGCAGCGTGTGGCCAATACACTGATGGGCATGCGGCAGGTAGGACACAGCCGAAAGTCGTCTTTCTCGGCTATGGGTTGATTACTCATCCAGAACCCCTTCGCAAACGTCTAGTCGTGGCACGATACTGTAAGACCACACAATATGCAAAGTGTTTTTTGAATACACACTATTCAAGGTTTCTTTGATTCGCCACCCGTCAATCCACAATGGCCGCGGCGCGCATACGCTTTGTACCCTGGCTACGTTACTCTCTCAACGTGAACGAAATTCGCACAGACGATACTGACCAAGGCCCGGCGCCGCTGGGCTGGCGGCTCCGCCTGGCGGCCGCGGCGGCCTATCTGGGTGCGGCACCCCTGGTCTGGGCGTCGCCCAGCGCGCGACGGCATCCCTGGCTGGCCCGCCAGGCCGCCCAGGCCGTAGCCGTCTGGGCCTTGCTGGGCCTGTTGCTCTTGATCACCGTGGGCGCCGCGGCGTTCCTCAGCTATGCCGTTATCTTTCACCGCGACTGGTTCCTGGCGTGGCCACTCGAGAGCTACGTGCTGATCGCGCTGCGGCGGGCCGCCCTCGCGTGGGGCGTGCTGGCGCTGTTCGGCGCGGCCATGGCGCTGGCCGGCAGCCGCCAGACCTTACCGGGAATCGGCTGGCTGGCCGCACGCGGGACGCTTATCCGTGCCGCCGCCGCGACCCAGGGTGCACTGGTGGTTCTACTGTGTCTACTGGGCGCACTGGCCTGGCATGCGGCGGCGCTGGCGCCGGCCCGTGCCGCCGAACCGCAGGTGTTTCTGCTCTTCGACGACGTGGACCGCTACCCCCGCTGGCTTTTCACGTTACCATTTTTCCGTATATCCGCAACAGCAGAAAATGTGTGGGGCGAACAGCGGGTCGAGGCGCGACCGCTCACGCGCGACGCGCTCGAACGCGCACTGGCCAACGGGCGCTTCGTGTTTCTGGCTACCCACGGTGGCGCGAACGGCCTGATTAACGACGGCGGCTGGATTCGCCCGGAAGATGTGCGCGACCTGCCCAAGGCGCAAGACCTGGCCTTCGTCTATCTCGCCGGGTGCGACAGTGGCGCCCTGGCGGAGCAGTGGCGCGCGGCCCTGGCGCCGGCCGAGGTCAAGACCTACCCCCGCCTGACGGCTACCTTGGAACACGCCTGGTGGATGTGGACGCGGGGCCCGGCCATCGTACGCCAGCTCGCGGCCCAGCCCCCCGGATAGACGCTCAGCCCACCGGATAGATGCGCCCCGAAACCCCATAGGCCGCGCGCGCGCTGCGCACCCGGTCCAGTTCGTCGGGTGTCATGCGGGGCAGCGGCCCCAGGGCGCGCGCGTGCCAGAGAATCTGCGCGCACGCCTCCAGCTTCTCCATCTTGCGGTAGGCCGCCAGCACCGTTGGCCCTGCCGTC
>CAYMLC010000080.1:5147-10166 GCA_964390765.1 uncultured Nitrospirales bacterium | reverse complement strand
GCCGTTCAGGAAGACGCTGAAATAATCTTCCACCAGCGGATGCCGAATCTGCCGGCCAGAATCGTCGGGCGCCAGATTCTCTTCCGCCACATAGGTCTGCTCGCCGCCGTGGACCAGTACCTGATACCAGGGTTGGTCGCGCGCCGGCTGGGTGCGGTTGCGGCGGTACCAGTCGCCAGGTGCTTGGCAATAAGGGTCGCAGCCCGCCACCACACCGCGATAGTTGTAACGCTTGTGGTGTACCAGTTGCCCGACCTGAAAACGGGCTGGCGTGGTCTGTGTGCTCTTCATGCTGTACTCAACACGCCCGCACCACGTGCTTCTTCCACGTCACGCGTCCGGCAATACCGCTGCCAGGCGGGTAACGTCGGGCCAGGTGTCACGCGTAAAGGTCCGCCCCAGCGTGTGGGGCGCAAGGTCCAGCAGCGCACTGCCCGCCTCACTGCTTGCATACGCGCCCATCAGAACCGCCACAGTATCCCACGCCAGCATCGCGCCCGATTGCGGCCAGCGGTCGGCCTCGAGCGCGCAGACCACGGCATCATCCATCTCGTTCACATAGCCATGGCTCTGCAGTTGGCGCGGCCGGGGATACGAGGTACCCGCCGCGGTGGGCAGCTTCTCGCGCATCAGCAAGCCCTGCGCCGCGGTGGCATCGGGGAGAAAGAGCTCGTTCTCGTCGTTCGGATTCAGCCGCATCGTATACTCGCCAAAGTCAGCGATCACGTGAAAGGCATTGCGGATGCCGCTGATGCTCAGGTCGTGGCCCAGCAACTCCGCCACGCTGCCATCTTCGAACACGACCGAAATCCGGCCGAAGTCGTCGACGTTCTGCATCACCCGGAAATGGCGGCCCGCCGCTTCGGGCTGTTGCTTCAGTACCTGCCGCGCGAAGCCCGACACCTGCACCGGGCGCACCGGCGCACCACCGCGCAAGATTCCCTCGACCTGTTTCAGATAGAGCGCCGCCCCCAGCGGATGACACGCCTTGTTGAACAGCGCGCCGCCTCCGCTCTTGCTCGGCGTGTCGTACGCCGGCGCGTGCGACCCCTGGTGCGCGCACACGCCCGAGCTGAACAGTATGCGCCCCTGGTCCACGGCGTGCGCCGTGCGCATCACCTCGGTAAACGCGCGCACCGGATCGACATACACGAAGTTCTCGGCGTACAGAAGCTTCGCCCCCGCCTCTTCAACCGCGACCAGCACCTCGTCCAGCGTGGCCATACTTTCCGTGAAGCGCTCCATCGCCGTGGCGTCGCGCCCGGCGCGGTAACCCGGCCAGATGACCGGCGGCTTCTCGAGCACAATCACGCGTACCCCCGCCTGCGCCGCTTCAATGACATAGGCGCCGTGCACATGGTTCGCACAGGCGATACAATCCACATCCGGCTTGATGGCGTGCAGCATCTCGCGGTGGCTCGAGAACGCGGCGTCCACACCGTGCCGCGCAGCGAAGCGTTCGGCATTGCCAAGATGGCCCGAAGTAATGCCCGCAAGCCGCACGTCGACGCCATTGCGGTGAGGCAACAGCCGCATCGCACGCGCGGTAAAGTCGCCCGCGAAACCGGTACCGGAGATCGTGATGTTCAAGGTCTTCATAGCGCCACAGCATAGCAAGCCCGGCGCCCGCGTCGCGCCGGCTTGACGCGCGGCATGCGCGCACGCTTGCATAGAGGCCCGAGCGCCAAGGAGTCATCATGCCTACGCCGAACACCTGGACCACCGAGCGCCTGCGCGCGCTGCACGACCAGCCGCTGCCCGAACTGCTGTACCAGGCGCAGACGGTGCACCGCGCCCACCACGACCCGGCCACCGTGCAGCGCTGCACGCTGTTGAGCGTGAAGACCGGCCGCTGCCCGGAAGACTGCGCCTATTGCCCGCAAAGCGCCCACCACGAAACCGGGCTCGACGGACACGACCTGCTCGAGGTGGACACCGTGCTGGCCTCGGCCGAAGCCGCCCGCGAGGCCGGCGCCACCCGCTTCTGCATGGGCGCAGCCTGGCGCGAGGTGCGCGACGGCGAGCGATTCGACGCCGTGCTCGAGATGGTGCGCGGCGTGCGCGCGCTGGGCATGGAGGCCTGCGTGACCCTGGGCATGCTGAACGAGACACAGGCCGCGCGCCTGGCGGAGGCCGGCCTTACGGCCTACAACCACAACCTGGATACCGGCCCCGGCTACTACGGTGAAATCATCACAACGCGCACGTATCAGGACCGGCTGGATACGCTGGCCCGGGTCGGCGCGGCGGGTATCGGCGTGTGCTGTGGCGGTATCCTGGGCATGGGTGAATCGATCGAAGACCGGCTGGCCATGCTGGCCGTGCTCGCACAACTCGACCCCGCGCCCGAGAGCGTGCCCATCAATACACTCGTGCGTGTGCAAGGCACGCCGCTGGCCGATGCGCCACCCGTCGACCCCATCGAAGTCGTGCGGCTCATTGCGTGCACACGCATCGCGATTCCCCGTTGCCGCGTGCGGCTGAGCGCGGGCCGCACCCAGATGAGCGACGAGGCCCAGGCCCTGTGTTTCGTCGCGGGCGCCAACTCGGTCTTCGCAGGCGAACGCCTGCTGACCACGCCCAACCCCGGCGACGACGCCGACGACGCACTGTTTGCGCGGCTGGGCCTGCGCACGCTCGAATCAGCCGCCGTTGACGAGCAGGGGCATGAACAGGCGCGCGAAGGTCAGCACGAGGAAGAAGCCGCACAGGTCGGTGATAGTCGTTAAGATGGGCCCGCTCGCGAGGGCGGGGTCCATGTTGAAGCGCTTCATGAGCAGCGGCACCGTGCCGCCGATCGACACCGCAATGAGGGTGTTGAGCGACAACGCCATGGCCACCACCACGCCGAGGAAGGGGTTGCTGGCGTAGACCCAACCCACCACGCCGATCAGCAGGCCGAGCGCAACGCCGTTAATCACCCCGACGGCCAATTCCTTCAGCCACACATACAGCAGGTCGGTGCCTTTAACCAGCCCGAGCGACAACTCGCGCATGCTGACCGCTACCGCCTGGTTGCCGCTGCAACCGCTCATGTCGGAGATGATGGGCAGGAACACCGCAAGCGCGATGACCGCGGCTATCACATCTTCGTTGAAGGCGATCACGCTGGCCGCGATGATATTGAGAAAAATATTCACGCTCAGCCAGGAAAGCCGCCGCCGCGCGCGCAGGAACACGGGCATCGTGCGCAACTCTTCACCACTGGGGATGCCCTGCGCCTTCAGGTAATCCGACTGTGCGCGCTCGCCCAGCGCCTCGCGTACCGCATCGCGCCGCACCACACCGACCAGGCGCCGCTCGCGGTCGGTTACCGGTACGCCCAGAAAATCATGCTCTTCGAAGAACTCAGCCAACTGGTCCAGGTGGTCGTCATCAAAGACAAACAGCGGCTCGCGAATCATCATCTCGCCGATAGGCCGCTTGCTCGGCGCCAGCAGCAGGTCGCGCAACGGCAGCACGCCCACCAGTCCCCCATCTTCGCCAATCACGAAGGTGTACTGAATCGTGTAATTGCGGTATTCGTCTGACCGCGCGCGCATGTCTTCGACCACCTGCTGCGTGGTCATCGTGCTGGGATAGGCGAGAAACTCGGTGATCATCAGGCCGCCTGCACACTCCGGCGAATAACGCACCAGGCGCCGCGCTTCGCGGGCATTGTCGGGCGCCATGTGCGCCAGAATCGCCTCTACCTTATCCGGCGGCAGCTCGTGCAACAGGTCCGCGCGCTTGTTGCTCGGCGTCTCGTCGAGAATATGCGCGGCCTCCTCCGGCGGCAGGTGCTCGAGCAGTGGCGCACCCAGTGCACCCGCCAACTCCTCCACCAGCGCCGCGGCATCGGTCGCATCCAGCGTCGTCAAGATCTTGTCGCGCTGCTCCTCCGTACAGCGCGCCAGCGCCCGCGCACTCTCGCGCACACCCAGCATCTCGATCTCGTGCAACAGCCCCGCCGGGTCCCGCGTCTCGGCCAATTGCTCGAGGCGTTCCCAGGGGTGCGAATCGGTTTCAGTAGGCATACGCGTTGTATCCAGGAATTGGGCTCGGGTCTAATGGCCACGGGCGCTCCGTGGCACGGCCGGTGGATGCTAACAGATTAAGCGGAGCGCGCGGCCAGCCACCGCCACGGCAACGCCGCGCATCAGGGTGTGTCGAGAGCCAATGAAACAGTTGCTCCAAGCATTCCCCGGGCACAGGCAAGGCCACCCGCGGCAGACGTCGGATTCGCGTACGCGCTGTCACGATACGCGCGAAGCGCTGGCCGTAAGGTCCGTCGTCCAGGTTCAGATCGAAGTGGGAGCGAACGCCGATGTCGCCCGCCCGCCGGAAACCGCAGTGCGTAGCGGCCTCCCCCGGTGCGGCCAGACCGCAAACGGAACACGCAGGAACCGCACTGCATGAACAATCGGGCCGGTGGCTGGAAAGAGCGCGTCCTGCTGGGCTGCTCCACAGTCATCGCGCTCGCGCTGTTTTTCGCCGGTGCCGAGTACTGGGCCACCCACCAACTCTGGTTCGAATTCGAGAGCTGGTACCGCTCCGGTGACGCGGGCGACATGCGCAACATCCTGGAAAATGACCCCTATACCTGGTGGCGGGTGCGCCCGAATCTCGACGGCGTAAGCGTGGCGTATGTGGAGAGTCCCGGCCATCCCCGCATCACGGCGCCGGCACCGTTCAATGTGAGCAGCGACGCACTTGGCCGGCGGCTCACTGCCTCGGTCGAGGCACCCGCGCACACCATCCTGGCACTCGGCGACAGCACGACGTTCGGCTATGGTGCAGACGACCAAGAGGCCTGGCCCGCGCGCCTCGCCCGTGCGCTCCGGCCGCTGTCTGCACGCGTCGACAATGCCGGCGTGCCGGGGCATTCGGCGTTTCAAGGACGCCTCGCCTATGAGCGGCGCTGGCAAGCCTACGACTACGACCTGGCCATCATCACGTTCGGCTACAACGGCGCCAACCCCATCGATGGGCGCACCGACTACCAGCGTCACCGCAGTCGCGCTGCGACCCGCCCCGACG
>CAYMLC010000080.1:0-5137 GCA_964390765.1 uncultured Nitrospirales bacterium | reverse complement strand
CCTGTTGCGCTATCTGCGCTTCGCCTCGGCACGCGCACGAGGTGCACCCGACTTTGTACCCGCCTCGCCGCAGACACCGCGCCTGCAGCCGAATGCGTTACGCGAAGAGTTGGCGCAATTGGTAGCCGCCCTGCGCGCACGCGGTACGCGCGTGATTGTGCTGCTTTGGCCGCGGCAGGGGCATTGGCAGGATGCGGCGCACACGAACCCCTGGCTCGACGTGCAGCACACCTTGGGCAACGAGGAAGGCGTGAGCGTGATCGACCTGCGCTCGCTCCCGCGGACCGTCATGGCGCCGCTCTACATCGACACCATACATATCGCGCCAGAAGGCAATGCGACCATTGTCGAGGCCCTCCTTCCAGCGGTGCAGCGCGCGCTGAAAGCCGCCTGAAGCGCCACCCGGAACGCGCGTTGTTTCCGGGCGTGCCTCTTCGCTCTAATGCATGCAGCGGCGCGCGTTGGCAATCCGCACGCGGTACGCGGCCCAACCACACGCAGCAGGCCACAGCAGACACGCACCATGACCTCCAAGGCGAAACGCGCACTACCCTGGGTGGTTGCACTCATCATTCTGCTCGGCGGAATGGAGTGGATGGCCGCGCGCTTCGTCTGGAACCAGCTCGATGCGCAATACCGCGAGGCGCCTCCCGGCGCCCTGCGCGCGGTCTACATCGGCGACTACGACTACTGGTGGCGGGGGCGGCCCGATCTCGAGGCGGTGCGTGTCCCCTTTCTCGATCCGCCCGGCTATGAACGCGCCTGGCTCGAAGAACCCTTCTACGTGACGAGCGACCCGGCCGGTCTGCGCGCGACCCCCGATGCGCCCGCCGATGCGCCGCGCGTACTGGCCCTCGGCGACAGCACCACCTTTGGCTATGGCGCGGCCGATGGGGAAACCTGGCCCGCACGACTGGCTGAGCAACTGCCGGATGTGTCCGTACGTGTTGATAATGCGGGGGTGCCGGGCCACTCGTCGTTTCAGGGGACCCGCGCGTTCGAACGACGCTGGCGGTCCCGTGACTACGACATCGTCATCATCACCTTTGGTTACAACGATGCGCGCGTCTGGGAAGGCCTCAGCGACCCGCAGCATGCCGAGCAGTTCGCGCCCATCTCGCGTGCGGCGAGCGGCCCCTGGGCCTGGCGCGTGGCGTCCTACGCCATGAACCGGCTCAGTGGTGGCGACGCCTTTACCCCACGCGCGCCCGATGCGCCACGCCTTTCGCCGTTGGCATTCCGCGCGCAAGTGCAGCAACTGGTCAACGTCGTGCGCGAGGCCGGTGCGGTACCCATCTTGCTGGTGTGGCCACGGCGCGGCTCGCTCGGGCCCGACACGCCGCCTGACCCCTATGCCGCGGTACAGGTCGAACTCGCCGAAGAGCGCGACGTCGCACTTGTCGACCTGCGCGACCTGGGCACAGGCGCACTGGAATCGCTCTACATTGATGAGGTGCACGTGGGGCCGGCCGGTAATGCCGCCATCGCCGAACTGCTGGCCCCGACCGTGCGCGCAGCGTTGAACACCGCGCGGCAGCGCTGAAGCGCAGCGCCTAGCCTTTCGTCGTGGAATGCCCGCCGCGCGCCTGCGCCGCCGCGCGCTTGCGGTCGAGGCGCCGCGCTTCCGACTGCACCAGCCAATTCAACACGCCGGGGCAATAGCGCACCAGGCGCCACAGCAGGCGTGCGCGCCAACTGTACACCGCATGCAACTTGCCCTTGCCGGCGGCCTCGAGCGCATAGGCCGCCGCGCCCTCCGCCGTCAGGTCGGCACGCGTAATCATCTTGGTGGCCAGCTCGATATCCGGCCCGCGCAGGGACTCGTGCAGGTTCGTGCGAAAGAACTCCGGCATCAGCACCGTACAGCCGATCCCGTCGGGCGCCAGTTCGTTGTGCAGCACCTCGGTCATCATGCGCACGCCCGCCTTCGCCGCGCAGTAGGCCGACATGCGTGGCGCCGGCACAAAGCCCGCGGCCGAGGCCACATTCAGCAGATGCCCCGACTGCTGCTGCTTCAGCACTGGCAAGAATGCGTGGCAGCCATTGAACACACCGGTCAGGTTGATGCCGATCAGCCAGTCCCAATCTTCGGGCGTGTACTCGCCCAGCGCGCCACCCAGCGCCACGCCGGCGTTGTTCACCACCAGATCCACGCCGCCCGCTTCGCGCACAAAGGCATCGGCCGCTTCCTGAAAGGCGGGCCGGTCGGTGATGTCGAATACGTACGTATGCACCGTAGCCGCGGCGCCTCGCATCTCCTCCTCCGCCGCCGCGAGACGCTCGCCGTTGCGGTCGCCCATGCCCAGCGTCCAGCCGTCGCTCGCCAGTTGGCGGCACAACTCCAGACCCAGGCCCGAGGCCGCGCCCGTGATGAAGGCGCGCCGGTGTGGAAAGCGGTGAGAGATACGCAGCATGCGCGCATTATTGGCGACCGGGCGGGGCCGGTCAAGCGCCCCTCGCCAGCCCGCGCAACGGCAGGTGCGTGTGCTATCTTAGCCGCTTTCCCCGGCGGCCCCGCACCCGGTGTGCCGCCCAACAACGGATTGGGCCTTCACCAGCATGCGTGCGGAAATCCTCATGATCGGTACCGAGCTGCTGCTCGGCCAGATACACGACACAAACGCCACGTGGCTTGCGCAGACCCTCGCGCAGAACGGCATTCACCTGCGCCAAAAGACCACGGTCGGCGACAATCTCGAGCGTATCTGCGGCGCGCTCGAGGCCGCGCTCTCGCGCTGCGACGTGGTGGTCTGCAGCGGCGGCCTCGGCCCGACCGAAGACGACATCACCCGCGAATGCGTCGCGCGTGTGCTGGGCCGCGAGATGGCCTACCGCGAGACCTTGTTCGAAAGCGTGCGCGCGCGCTTTGCCCACCTCAATGTGCGCATCAGCGAAAACAACAAGCGCCAGGCCACGCTGCCGGTCGGCGCTGAAGCCATCGACAATCCCAACGGCACGGCGCCCGGCGTACTGGTTGAAGACCCGCGCGGCACCATCATCTGCCTGCCGGGACCACCGCACGAACTGCAGGCCATGGTCGAGACCGCCGTGCTGCCCTACCTGCGTGCGCGCTTCGGCCTGCAGGGCGTCGTGCATTACCGCGAACTCAAGGTCTGCGGGCTGGGTGAATCGCGTATCGATGAATACATCGGCGACCTGGTGCGCACCGCCGAGAATCCAACGGTGGGGCTGTTGGCGAAGCCCGACGCCGTGCACGTGCGAATCGCTGCCTTCGCGGACGATGTGGACGCCGCCAACGCGCTGATCGAGCCGGTGGCCGCACAGGTCCACGAGCGCATGCCCGGCCTGATCATGGGGCAGGACGGCGACACGCTCGAAGGGGTTATCGATGCCATGCTGCACGCGCGCGGCTGGCGCATGGCCACGCAGGAGGCGGTCAGTGGCGGCATGCTGGCCCACCGGCTGACCGCCGGTGGCGCAGGGCAATATGTAGGGGGTTCAGTGGAGCGCGAGGCGGTCGACAGTGAGGCCGCGGCCCTTGACGTTGCCCGCCGTTGTCAATTATCTTATGGAGTTGAGTGTGCGCTTGTCGTAGCCGGGGATGATCCAGCCAAGCGCTGTTGGGCCAGCGCCATTACCCCCGAACACGAAGCGGCCTGGCACCTCACCTATCTGGGCTCAGGCGCGCGTTTACAATTGCGCCTTGCCATTCAGGCACTCGAACGCTTCCGGCGGCTGCTGGCCGCCTTGGCCACCCCGGAACAGTAACGAAGAGACGACTGCGGTCAGTCACCCCGAACCGGGGCCACAGACGCAGACGGCGTCTTGTATCGCCATGGACGGCGCAGACCGGAACCAGCGAAGGAGTTACCCGACAATGCTACACGTGATCGCCCTGGTCATGCTTTCGCAACAGCCGCTCATGCCGGCGGTCGAAGGCACGGCCTCCTACTACACCGTGGCCAGCAGCAGCACGCTTACCGCCTCGGGCGAAACCATGCGCGACGA
Organism: uncultured Nitrospirales bacterium; assembly: GCA_964390765.1. Taxonomy (GTDB): domain Bacteria; phylum Hydrogenedentota; class Hydrogenedentia; order Hydrogenedentales; family JAGMZX01; genus CAYMLC01. The sequence goes on along the minus strand of CAYMLC010000080.1, from coordinate 1,168 downwards.
TGCCCTGACCTGCGCCATGCTCGACGGCGAATTCGGCGAGTACTACCTCGTGGTCGCAGAGAACGGCAACAGCGTCGTCGTGCGGTTGAACGATCGCGGACCCTATGTGGATGGGCGCGTAATCGACCTCTCCCGCGCCGCCATGCGCCGCCTCCACCCCAGCGCCGGGCTGGTCGAGGTAAAGGTGTATCGCCTCGGCAAGGCGCCACCGGCCATGCTGTTGAACAACTAGCGCCTGGCAAGACCCCACGCAGCGCGGACCCGCCCCCCGGCCGGTTCGCGCTTTCTCTTAACACCACGCACGTCGAAGCTGCCGGCCTTTCGCCCGGCGTGGCCGAGGGCCTACACTACCGCCCAGACGCCGGCTCTCAGCAGAAGGAATCGCACTATGTGGCGCAGCACCCTGTTCGTTCTCGTAGCCGCCCTCGCGGCGCCCGCTCTCGCCGAAGAGATGCCCCTCGTCTTTGAAGACGACTTCGAAGGTGAAACCACTGAGCGCTGGGAAATGACCGACCCGCGCGCCTGGGGTATCGAGGAAGACGGCGACGAGCAGGTGCTCGCACTCAAGCGCCCCAGCCGCTATGAGCCGCCCGTGCGCTCGCCGCGCAGTGTCGCGCTCGTGCAAGACCTCGACGTGGGCGATTTCGCGCTCGAAGTGCGCGCCAAGCAAACCGGCCGCGAATACAACCACCGCGATTTGTGCGTCTTTTTCGGCTATCAGGACCCCGCCAACTTCTACTACGTACACCTGGCCAGCGTGGCCGACCCGCACGCCAACTCGATCTTTCTGGTCGATGACGCGCCGCGCGTCAGCATTGCGGAAGAACGCACCGACGGCACCCAGTGGACGAACGACTGGCATACGCTGCGCATCGAGCGCGACACACAGAGCGGCGAGATTCGCGTCTACTTCGACGATATGGACACACCGGTCATGCGCACGACCGACAAGACCTTTCTCTCGGGTACCGTGGGCCTGGGCTCGTTCGACGACAAGGGCCACTTCGATAAACTGAAGGTCTGGGGCACACCGCCGGCAGTGACTGACCCACCCGCCGCAGACGCCGATAAGGCGGCCGAGGGTTCGGGCCAGAAATAGGCGGCGGCGCTAAGCGCGGCTGGCGCTAAGCGAGGTTGGCGCTAGGCCAGCTTATAGCCCTCGTCTTCC
>CAYMLC010000079.1:3693-10212 GCA_964390765.1 uncultured Nitrospirales bacterium | reverse complement strand
AAGCTGGCCGCCACGAACACCGGGCTCAGCGCATTGGGCAGCACGTGGCGGAAGAGGATGCGCGCCTGGGTCAGGCCGCTGGCGCGGGCGGCGGTCACATATTCGAGCTTGCCCTGTTTCAAGACTTCGCCGCGCACCAGCCGCGCAAAGCCGGGCCAGGAGGTGAGCCCGATGACGACCATGATCGTGTAGATGCTGGGCGGCAGCAGCGCCATGGCGGTGAGCACGAAGATGAAGGTGGGCAGCGTAAGCATGATCTCGACGGCGCGCAGGATGACCACATCGACCCAGCCGCCGAAGTAGCCGGCCAGCGCGCCCAGGATGATGCCAATGCTGGCGGCAATGCCGACCGCCACAAAGCCGACCGACATCGAGATGCGTGCGCCCCAGATGAGGCGGCTCAACACATCGCGGCCGCGGTCGTCGGTGCCCAGCCAATGCTCGGCACTGGGCGGCGACAGGCGGTTCAAGAGGTCTTGCGATTGCGGCGCGTAGGGCACCGGCGGGCGCAGGGCGTACTCTCCTTCGCCCGGTTCCCAGCGGTCGAAGTTCGCGTAGAGATTTTCGGCGATGAGGTCGTCGTAGCTGCTGTAGAGATTCGGGAAGAGATAGGTCTGGCCGTCTTTCACCATGTAGATGGGGGCGCTGCCCGCGAGGAAGGGCGCGGCCAACGCCACGAGGCTGATGATCGCGATGACGCCGAGACCCAGCAGGCCCAGCGGATTGCGCCGGTACTGTTGCCAGACCAGGCGGATATAGCTCTGTTTGCGGGTGGCCATTACTTCAGTTGTATCCGCGGGTCGACCAGCGCGTAGAGCAGGTCCGAGATCAGCAGCCCGACCAGCGTCAGCAGCGCCGACACGGTGAAGACCGCCATGATGGTGGGGTAGTCGCGGGCGAGCACCGCACCGAAGGCGAGCCCGCCCATGCCGGGAATCGAGAAGACCGACTCGATAATGACGCTGCCGCTGATGAGCGCGGGCAAGAGTCCGCCCAGCAGCGTGATGATGGTGATGATGGAATTGCGCATGGCGAAGACATAGACCACCGTGCGCTCGCGGAACCCATAGGCGCGCGCCGTGCGGATGTAGTCCTGGCGGATGGTCTCGAGCATGCCGGTGCGCATGTAGCGGCTGAGCCCGGCGAGCGAGATGTAGGTCATACAGAACAGCGGCAAGACCATGTGCCAGAGCCGGTCGCCCAGCCAGCCGAGCGTGCTGTAGCTGCTGGCGTCGATGGACGAGAGGCCGCTTACGGGGAAGACATTGAAGTAGCTGCCGCCGCCGAGAAACATGATGAGCAGCATGGCCACCCAGAAGTTGGGCAGGCTGTACAGGATGAAGAGGATCAGCGTGGTCACGTAGTCGCCAATCGTACGCTGGTTGGTCGCCGAATAGACCCCCAGCGGAATGGCGATGAGATAGGTGAGCACGATCGACAGGCCGCTGAACATGAGCGTGATGGGCAGCGCATCGGCGATCTTGTCGATGACGGCGCGCTGGTCTATGAAGCTGTTGCCGAAGTCGAGGGTGAACAGGCGGCCCAGCCAGTTGAGGTACTGGATGGGCAGCGGGTCATCCAGGCCATAGAGCGCGCGGGTCTGCTCGATGATCTCGGAGGTGGCGGCGTCGGTGGCCATGCCGCCCTCGGCCCCCGCCAGGCGCACGGCCACGGGGCTGCCGGGCGCCAGCTGAATCATGGCGAAGGTGATGATGGTGATGCCGAAGAAGGTCGGCACCATCAGCAGCAGTCGCCTGAGCAGATAGGTACGCACGTGCGGCCGGGCTCAGTACTTGGCCATGCCCACCGGCGTATACCACTCGATGGGCCGCACGCCGTAGGTGTACACGTTCACGCCTTCCACGCGCTTGGCCACGGCCAGCAGCGTCTTGGGCGCGAAGAGGAAGGTATACGGCTGCTCCTCGTGTACGATTTCGTGGAAGCGCCGGTACAGGGCGTTGCGCTTTTCCTCGTCGAAGGTCACCCGCGCCTCTTCAATAATGCGGTCAGCCTCTTCGTTCTCGAAGCCCACATGGTTCGAACCGTTCGCGCCGGTCTGGCTCGAGTGCCACACCTGGTAGGGGTCGGGGTCCGGCGGCATCGACCAGCCCATGAAGATGGTGTCGAAGTTGTGCGACTTCACGCGCTCCAGCAGCGAGGCCCACTCGAGCTGCCGGATGTTCAGCTCGATGCCCGCGCGCTGCAATTCCTCTTGCCATACCGTGGCGATTTGTTCGGCCGTGGTGCTCTGACTCACGAAGAGCGCCTCGAAGCGCAGCGTCTGGCCATCCTTGTCGCGCAGCCCGTCGCCGTCGCTGTCCGTCCAGCCCGCCTCGCTCAGCAGCGCCTGCGCCCGCTCGGGGTCGAAGGACCAGGGTTCAATCGCGTCGTTGTGCGGGCCCGTGCCAGGCATGAAGTTTCCGGTTACCGTACGCGCCAGACCGTGCAGCAGGTTCTCGCGTATTGAATCGCGGTCGAGCAGCATGGTCAGGGCCTGGCGCAGCCGCTTGTCCTGGAAGATGGGGCGGCGCATGTTGTAGCCGATGTAGCTGTAGCGCGGCTCGAAGTACTCGTACTTGTCGTATTGCTCGGTGAAGCGCGCACTGGTGGCGCGCCGTACCCAGTCTTCGGCGCGCACGGTGCCGGTATCCAGCCGGCCGGAGAGCAACGCCTCGAAGCTGGCGGTATCGTCGGTTATCACATCGCGCACGCGCACCGCGTAATAGGCGGGGTCGACCTCGCCGCCCCAGTAGTTCGGGTTGCGCTCCAGGCGAATCTGGTCGCCCGTGGTCCACTCGGTCACCACGTAGGCGCCGGAACCCACGGGGTTGCGGTTGTTCGGGTGGTTGTTGAAGTCGCCCTCGCTGTACACGTGCTCGGGCATGATCTCGAAGCTGGCCAGCATCACCAGGTGGCGGTAATACGGCTTGGTGCAGTGAAAGCGAACCGTGTAATCGTCCACCACCTCGGCCCGTTCCACGCTCTCATAGTAGTTGCGCAGGAAGGGCGCGTCGACGGTGGGGTCCTTGATGCGGTTGAACGTGAAGGCCACATCGTGCGCCGTCAGCGGTTCGCCGTCGGAGAAGACCACGTCGTCGCGCAGGTAGAAGGTATAGGTCAGGTGGTCGTCCGACACGTCCCAGTCGCGGGCGACCTCGGGCTCGAATTCAAGCGTGGTCAAGTCGCGCGCGAGCAGCCGGTTGAAGATGAGCACGAACAGACGCGAGGCGTAGGCATCGCTCGAGATGACGGGGTTCAAGTGCGCGGGCTCGGCCGGGATATGTTCGACCAGCCAATCCTGGCGCGCCACAAGGTCGGGCGGGCGCGGCGCGGTGGGGGTCGCGGCCAGCGGGGCGGTGTTGGGCGCGCCTGCGGGCGGAGGCCCCTCGCCGGCACCGGGCAGTTGCGTTTCTTCCTGGCCACCGCCACAGCCGAGCGGCGGCAAGGCGGCCGCCAGCACCAGGGCCGCCAGCACGCCGATTCGCAAGCAACGCAAGGTCAGGGCCGATGTGTTCGGATCGGATGCGTTCAGGACTGATTCGTTCAGGTTTGATACGTTCATGGTCGCCTCCTCCGCGGATGCGTGGGCGCGGCGTTGTGGCACTGGCCGGGGTGTTGGGCCGGCCCCCACAGCGGGCCGCGCATACCTTCCCGGCAGCTTAGCATAGGGACACCGGCGCTCCGCATTGTGTGCCGGCTGAACGCGCCGCGCGCCCCATCGCTTCCCAATGCACGTCTCCGGTTGCCGTTGCGTGCCCGGTTTGGCAGTCATTGCCCCGTGCGGATATGGCGGGTAGCATAGGTGCCGGGGGAAGGAAGCGCTGGTGGGGGGACACAGGGAGTGCGCGCCGATGCGAATGGTGCAGGTCGCGAAGCTGAAAGCGGGCATGGTCCTCGCGCAGAACGTGTCCGACAAGTATCAGCGGCACCTGCTGTCCTCGGGCACGGCCCTGCTGGATTCGCACATCGCGCTGATGCAGCGGGTGGGGGTGGCCGTGGTGGCCATCGAGAGCGACGACGAAGCCGGCGGCAACGGCGGTACACCCCGCGAAGACCGCCCGGACCTGTTCAATGCCTTCGCGCTGGCCGACCTCGAGCATCCGCTCACTCATGCGCTTTACGACCTGCGCGTACGCGTGGGACCGGGGCCCACGCCGTCCGAGGCGGCGCCGCTCTCGCAGGTGACCGGCGGCATGCGCGAACCGCAACCGCCTGAAGCGATCGAGCGGGGCGAGAAGGTGGCCGGCGCACTCATTCAGACCGTGCGCACGCTGGTTTCCCCTTCGGCCGTGTACAACCGGCTGGTCGAGGTGATGAACCATGCGCTCAGTTCGGCCAGCGATATTGCCGACGTTATCGCCACGGACCAGGGGCTTACCGCGCGCCTCTTGCGCCTGGTGAACAGTTCGCTCTACGCGCCCGTCAGTCCGATCGATTCTGTCACCCGTGCGGTCGCGGTTATCGGTACGCGCGAGTTGAGCAATCTCGCGCTGGCCACCAGCGTGGTGCGGCAGTTCCGCAATATCCCGGGCGGCCTGCTGGACCCCGAGTCGTTCTGGCGGCACAACTTTGCCGTGGCCCTGACCGCGCGTTACCTGGGCGAGCAGACCGAAGTGTCCGACCCCGAGGCCCTGTTTACTGCCGGCATCCTGCACGATGTGGGGCGTGCGGTACTGCTCATGCATTTCGGTGCGGCCTTCAGCGCGTCGGTCGAGCGGGCCCGGCGCGAAGGGCGCCCGCTGTACGAGGCGGAGCGGCTGGAGAACCGCTGTGACCACGCCGCCATGGGTGCGGCTTTTCTCGAGATGTGGTCGTTGCCGGCCGTGCATGTGGCCGTGGCGGGCGGGCACCATGCGCCGCGCGGCGGCAGTCCGTTTGCGCGCGAGGTGGCGCTGGTGCATGTGGCCGACCACATCGCCAATGCGCTGCACTGGGGCGCCAGCGGGCAAGAGCGTGTGCCGCCGCTGGACCCCGGCGCGTGGGAACGCACCCGGCTGAGCACCGAATGTGTGGGGGCGTTGCCGGGCGTGGTGTTGCCGCAGATCGATGAGGCCACGCTCATCTTTCTGAACGACGACTAGGCCCCGCTCAGCGGGCCGTCACGGTGACCAGGTCTTCCTTCGTGCGCGTGTCGGTGCCGACACTGGTGCTTGCCCCTGAGCGACACCGTGTAGACCCCCGCCGCGGTGTAGGTGTGCTGCGGGGCGATGTCGGTGCTGGTGTTGCCGTCGCCGAAGTCCCACGCAAAATCGATGCTGGCGCCCGAGCCGCGTGTGCTGAAATTGCTGAATTGCACCGTGAGCGGCGCGGCACCGCTGGCCGGGCCCGCCACCTGGAATTCGGCTACCGGCGGTACCGGCGCCTCACTTACCACAATCACATCTTCCTTGGTGCGGGTGTCTTCGCCGATGACATTGCTGACCGTCAACGAGACCGTATAGGTGCCGGGCGTCGTATACACATGGCGCGGGTTCTGGCCGGTGCTGGTGCCGCCGTCCCCAAAGTACCACACCCAGTCCGTAATGGGTGCGCTGCCCGGCGTGCTGAAGTCCGTGAAGTTTACGGTATGCGGCGCATTACCCCGGGGTTCATCGGCCTGAAACTCGGCCGTGGGCGGCACGCGCCGAACGGTGATCAGATCCTCGCGGGTGCGCGTGTTGCTGCCGCTGGCGGTGGTCACCGTCAGGCTCACGCTGTAGGTGCCGGGGTCCGTGTACGTGTGCACCGGATTCTGCACCGCGCTGCCGCCGCCATCGCCAAAGTCCCACTGCCACTGCACAATGGGCGAGCTGCCGCTGGTCGATGTATCCGTAAAGGCCACCTCGAGCGGCACATTGCCGGCCGAAGGGTCGGCGGTGAAGTTGGCGGCCGGCGGATCGCCCGCCACCATGATGAACGCTTCGCGCCGCACACTGTCTGTGCCGAGTGCGTTGGTGACGGTCAGCGAAACCGGATACTGCCCCGGCGAATCGTAGGTGTGCGTCGGGCTGGCCACGGCGCTCTGCGTGCCATCGCCCAGGTCCCACGCCCACGATTCGATGGGAAAGTAGAACGAGAAGTCGATGCCCAGAATGGTGACGTTGCTCTGGTCTTGGAAAGTCACCTCGAGCGGGGCCGCGCCCGACGTGGGGTCAGCGGTAAAGCCGGCCTCCGGCGCACAGCCCGCCGCCAACAGCAGCAACGGTACACAAGCGAGAAAACGGGCAGGCAACATGGCGGACGGGTCCCTCGGTGGTGAAAGATGCCCAGTGTACCAAGCGCCGCACGGGGCGTCACAAGGGGGGCTAAACACACAACACCCCGGAGCGTTTTCCGCCCCGGGGTGCGTCTGGCAGTTGACTGCGGGTAGCCGCGGTGCGGCTTAGTACATGTCGCCGCCCATACCGGCGCCTGCGCCTTCCTTCTTCTCTTCGGGAAGGTCGGCAATCAGCACTTCGGTGGTCAGCAGCAGTGCGGCCACGCTGGCGGCGTTCTGCAGGGCGGTGCGGGTGACCTTGGTCGGGTCGATGATGCCCGCCT
>CAYMLC010000079.1:0-3683 GCA_964390765.1 uncultured Nitrospirales bacterium | reverse complement strand
GTCTCGGCGTTGTAGCCCACGGCGCCCTTCTTCGACTTCACCATCTCGACGACGGTGGCGCCTTCTTCACCGGCGTTGGCCGCCAGCGTGCGCAGGGGCTCTTCCAGCGCGCGGCGCACGATGGTAGCGCCCACGGCTTCGTCGCCCTCGAGCTTCAGCTTGTCGAAGACTTCGATCGCGCGGATGAGCGCGGTGCCGCCGCCGGGCACGATGCCCTCTTCCACGGCCGCGCGGGTCGCGTGCAGCGCGTCTTCCACACGGGCCTTCTTCTCCTTCATCTCGATCTCGGTGGCCGCACCCACGTTGATGACCGCCACACCACCGCTCAGCTTGGCCAGGCGTTCCTGCAGCTTTTCGCGGTCATAGTCGCTGGTGGTCTCTTCGATCTGGCGGCGAATCAGGTTGCAGCGTCCTTCAATGTCGGCACGTGCGCCTGCGCCCTCGACGATAACCGTTGTGTCCTTCGTCACCGTCACGCGCTTGGCGCGGCCGAGGTCGGCCAGGCTGATGCTCTCCAGCGAGCGGCCCAGGTCTTCGGTGATGCTGAGGCCGCCGGTAAGAATGGCGATGTCTTCGAGCATGGCCTTGCGGCGGTCGCCAAAGCCGGGCGCCTTCACCGCGCAGGCCTGGAAGGTGCCGCGAATCTTGTTCACCACCAGCGTGGCCAGGGCTTCACCTTCCACGTCTTCCGCCACGATAAGCAGCGGCTTGCCGGCCTTGGCCACCTGCTCGAGCAGGGGCAGCAGGTCCTTCAGGCTGCTGATCTTCTTCTCGTGAATCAGGATGTAGCAGTCTTCGAGCGACACTTCCATCGCTTCGTTGTCGGTCACGAAATAGGGCGACAGATAGCCCTTGTCGAACTGCATGCCTTCCACGAGGTCGAGCGTGGTGTCGATGCCCTTCGCTTCTTCCACGGTGATGGTGCCGTCATTGCCCACCTTTTCCATGGCCTCGGCAATCGTCTCGCCGATCTCGTAGTCGTTGTTCGCCGAGATGGCGGCAACGTTCTTGATCACGTCCTTGTCGTTGCGCACCTGCTTGCTCAGGCCGGCCAGGTGATCGACGATCGCGTCGACCGCCTTGTCGATGCCGCGCTTCAGCGCCATCGGGTTGGCGCCCGCGGTCACGTTGCGCAGGCCTTCGCGGTAGATGGACTCGGCCAGCACGGTCGCCGTGGTGGTGCCGTCGCCCGCCACGTCCGAGGTCTTCGACGCGACTTCCTTCACCATCTGCGCGCCCATGTTCTCGTACTTGTCTTCCAGCTCGATTTCCTTGGCCACGCTCACACCGTCCTTGGTCACGGTCGGCGAGCCCCACTTCTTGTCGAGCACGACATTACGGCCCTTGGGGCCGAGCGTCGCCTTCACGGCACGGCTCAGCTTCGTGACGCCGGCCAGCACTCCACGACGTGCGTCTTCACCAAACTCAAGCTGCTTTGCCATATTGGTATAACCTCCGTATTGCGCGGTTGCGGGCTGGGTTACTCGACCACAGCCAGCACATCGTCTTCGCGCATGATGATGTGTTCGTCGCCGTCAATCTTGACTTCCGTGCCCGCATACTTGCCCATCAGGATGCGGTCACCCTTCTTGAGCTCGGGCGCAATGCGCTTGCCGCTGTCGTCCAGCTTGCCGGGGCCCACCGCCACGACGGTGCCTTCCTGCGGCTTTTCCTTGGCCGTGTCGGGGATGATGATGCCGCCCTTCACGGTCTCTTCCGCTTCCACGCGCTTCACCAGGATGCGGTCTGCCAAAGGCCGTACGGTCATTGTGCGTTCTCCTCCAGATTCATTGTTCCCGTCTTGCGGGAGTTGGGTACGCGGATAGTGGCGCGGTGCGCGGCCCACGAGCTTTGCCGCTCGGCGCACCTGCCAAAATGACAGCGAGTGCTGCGGGCGAATTCCCGATTAGCACTCGCCGTGCATGAGTGATAATAGCGAACGTGGTGAGGCTTGTCAAGGGGTCGAGTATCCCTGAATTTCGGGGCGCTTCGTGGCCAGCGTGCCAGCCTCGCCGTTGTGGCGCGCCGCAGGAAAAGCGGCCAACGATTGGGCTTAAGGTAATGTTTTGCCAAAATGGCAAAGCCAGTATTGGGATTCTTGCGGCGTGCGGCCGGGCGGCACATGCGCTGAAACCACGCGTGCCGGACGTCTGTCTGCACCCGCAACGAGCGGGAGGCGAGCGACGTTGCGCGGGAGGTGTGCGGTTGCGGTCTCGGTGCGCGTGGGGCCCCTTGGCGGAAGCGCAGGTGGAGCCGGCGGCCGGGGCCGTACGAGGTCGGTGGCCGCGCCAGCCACCCCGGGCGCCTGGTGCTGCAGCCGCACTAGCCTGGTGGGCTAGAGCGGCATCACCTCGACGTAGAAGTTGGCGGCCGCCTGCGTGCTCGAAGACTGGGTGACCGTCTCGATGGCACGCGGTGGCACGTGCAGCACTTCCCAGCGCGTGGGCGGCTGCAGCGGGTGGCGCAGCTCGTCGAAGAACTGGGTGCGCACCTGCAGGTCAATCTCGCGGTTGGTACGGTTCTTGAACACGGCATGCACCCGATACGTGCCGGCATCGGTGCGATGCGCGTCGGCCACCGTGACTTCCAGCTTCTTCGAGAGGTCCGGGTCGAGCATGGCGACCGTGTTCAGCTGCTGCAGCACCATGGGCGGCGCCATGGCCTCGGGCGCGGCTGCAGCGCCGGCGGCCTTATCGTGGGTGGCGCAGCCGGCCAGCAACAGGCCGAGCACAAGCGTCGTCGTCAGGATTCGCATGGCGGGCATCTCCCCAGTTCCGCGGTGCCGCTAGTTGGCGTATTTCCACTGACGCCGTGCGTTCGACGCTTTCTTGAAGTAGTACATGTCGCTCATCACGATTTCGTGATCGTTCAGGTCGACCACCTCGAAGAGGATTTGCGTGTAGCGGTCTTCGCGTGCGCCGTCGCTGTCGACCACATCGGTCACGCGCGCGGCCAGGGCATAGTCCGCTTCGATGGGCGTCATGCCGCCGGTAGCGTCGGTGCCGTGGCCAAAGCGTGGGGTAACCACGGTCACGCGTCCGTCGGCCGCATTGATGAGTTCATTGCGCACGAGGTCGGCCAGCGCTTCATGGTGCGCCTCGCCGGTCGCTTCGTAGGCGAAGTCGGCCGCCTCGACCCGGAAGCGCGCGCCGTTGGTCAGCGCGGGCTCGGCCAGAATGCGCTGCACGGCTGATGAGGCCGCGGCCTGCAGGTCGTTCGATTCCACCCCGGCCGTACCCAGCGTGCTGGCCACGTCGGTATCCAAGTATTTGTCGCCATAATAGGCATGGGGGTCGCCCAGCACGGCGCAGCCACCCAGCGTGAGCAGGGCACAGGCGGCAACACAGGCAATGGCGTGTGGCGTAAGCCAGCTTGTCATGACGGTCTCCTCGGCGCGTTTGGGTGGCCGGTCCGCCCTGGTTCGGGCGGGTCCCACTTCGAGCGTATACAAGTATTCCACTGTTTCAAGCGCGTGTCAAGAGTTAATTTAAGCCGTTGTGGCGACTAGGGTTCCGGTCGCACAAGCGGCGCGGTGCCAGCCTATTCATTGACGCAAGCGCAGTTCCGCCCACTTCGAAAATACTTGAATTGCACAAGTGCCCCGGGCTATTGCTGCCCTTGAACAGGAGCCTAGTGTCATGCGTGCGAAGTTCGAGTGAGAAGTGTCAGCGTTTGTTATCCTG
>CAYMLC010000078.1:6808-10306 GCA_964390765.1 uncultured Nitrospirales bacterium | reverse complement strand
GGCCTGCAAGAGGAAGACGCGCCGCGCTGGGTGGTCGATCCGCTGGACGGCACGTTCAACTTCCACCGTGGCCTGCCGCTGTGTTGCGTGTCGATTGGTCTGATGCGGGGCAGCAAACCGGTGCTCGGCGTGATTCATGATTTCGTGAGCAACCGCTGCTACAGCGGTATCGTAGGCGAAGGCGCCTGGTGCGACGGTGTGCCCATGCAGGTGTCGGGCGTACGCGACGTGCGTCAGGCCGTCTTGATGACGGGGCTGCCCACTGCCGGTGACTACAGCCAGGAGCGCCTGCAGGCCTTTATCGCCGAGTGTCAGCGCTTTAAGAAGATTCGCGCGCTGGGCACCGCCGCCCTCATGCTGGCCCTGGTGGCGAGTGGCCAGGCCGACGCGTATGACGAGCAGGGCGTCAAGCTGTGGGACGTGGCCGCGGGTCTCGCGCTGGTCGAGGCGGCGGGCGGTGTGTGCCGCGTCGAACCGTTCGGCAAAGAGCCGTGGATGTTTCATGTGCGGGCCGCGGCCGACGCCAGCCTCTGGCCCCAGGGCGCAGCCACACCCGCGTGAGGGCCGCTCAGCCTCGCGTGGCGCCGCTGTAGAAGCCGCGCGCCCACTGCATGTGCAGCGCGAAGACGCGCGGCAGCAGCCAGAGTGCCCGGCCCGCGTAGCCGCGGTTATGTGTGAGCACCGCCCACAGCAAGCGACCCGTGCGGTAGCAGGGCGTAAGCGCGATGAGCGCGGGCCAACGCAACAGGAAGCTGCCGCTGAGCGCACCCGCATGCCGCCGGATTTGCGCCGACGATTCCCCCAGCCGCCATGCGTGCCGGGCCACCGTCTCGGCCTCGGTCCGATTCAGGTGGCCCACATAGAGCGCGGGCGCGAAGTGTATCGGATACCGGCCGCGCAACTGCTGGGCGAGCAGCCGGTCTTCACCGGCCCAGAAGCGCGTGTCGAAGCGAAGGCCGCGGTCGAAGACCGCGCGCCGCATCGCCACGTTGGCCGTGGTGAAGTTGCCGATCGCACGGGCGCGTCCGCCGGGAAAGACCTCGACAAACTCCATGAAGTACATCGACCAGCCTACGGTCGAATCGGGATTGGCCACGCCGATGCTCCCGCACACGATGGGGTGCGCATCGAGCAGGGCATAGGCTTGCTCCAGCCAGTCGGGCGCGGGCACGCAGTCGGCGTCGGTAAAGGCGAGGCGGGGCGCGCCGGCCGCTTCAATGCCCGCATTGCGCGCCGCGCTGCGGCCTTGGTTGGTGGGCAGCCGCAGCACGCGCACGCGTTCGCAGGCCGCAGCAATTTCCGCCGTAGCGTCGGTGCTGCCATCGTCGACGACCAGCACCTCATAGTCGCCATCGAAGGTCTGCCGGTCCAGCGCATCCAGCGTGCGCCCCAGGGTGCCGGCGCCGTTGTAGACCGGAATGATAACGCTGATGGCCGGGGGCATGGTTGCCGCTACAGCGCCTGGCGCAACAGCAGACGCTCGATGCGCGCGCCCAGGGCGGCCTCATCGCCGGCCGCGTTCACGCGTTCGCCGTTAAACAGCACGAGCGCATCGGCCGAATCGCCCAGCACCACCCGCTGAATGGCGGGCAGCGCGTCGGCGGCCAGTTGCACCACGACCTGTTCGCGCGGATAGGCGGCCTCGAACACCTCGGCATCGATACGCAGCCGCTGCAGCATGCCCTCGACCAGTTGGCCCACTTCGAACGCACCCTGCTGCACGATGTACGCCTGCGCATCGGAGAAGCGGCCCAGCGCGCGGGCACGCTCGAGCGCCAGCGCAATGGTCTCGGCGGTGTATGCGTCGGTGCCGGGGCGGGGTGCATAGCGCACCACCGTGTGCACGAGCGGTGCATAGCGCTTGGCCAGGCGGCGCAACCGCTGCACCAGGCGCTTGTCTTCGGCGTGGGTATAGTCGACCCACGTCTCGAGCGTGACTGGCGGCGCGGCCAGCAACTCGCGTGCGGCCGCTTCGGCCACGCCGGCGCGGACGAGGGCCCGGGCGCGGGTCAGCAACGCGCGCTGTGGTGTACTGACGGGTGCTGCCAGGCGTTCGGTGTATTCGGCCAGCCGCGCGAACAATGCGGCCTCTTCGCCCTCGAGCGGCGGCGGATAACGCTGCACCACGTTCGCGTCCTGCAGCCACGAAGCCAGGAAGCTGAGCGGCCGCGCGCCCACGGTCACCGCGCTGATGCGCTCGCCGTCGAGCACCAGCGTAAGGTACTCGTCGGGGTCGAAACCTTCGATCGCCTCGGCAAGCGTCGCCCGGCTGTTGGTGTCGTAGTCTTCGAGCTGCACCAGCACATCGCCCACGCGCAGGTTGGCGCGGTCGGCCGGGGTGCGCGGAAACACGTGCGTGATCAGCATGCCGGGCGTATCCGCATCCGCAACGCTCAACACGCCCAGCCAGCTGGGCCGCGCGCCGCCGCCCGCGCGCATCTCGGCGACCAGGCGCTGTGCTTCGTTGCTCGGAATCGCAAAGCCCATGGTGTCGGTGGCGAGGCCTGGCGCCGTGATCCACGTGTTGATGCCCACCACTTCACCGCGAATGTTGACCAGCGGACCACCGCTGTTGCCCGGGCTGATCGAGGCGTCGGTCTGCAGGTATTGAATGCCGCCCGCATCGCGCCGGGCCACGCGCACGCCGCTCACGATGCCTTGGGTCACGCTGTTGCGCAGGCCGAAGGGGCTGCCCAGTGCCAGCACGATGCTGCCGGCGCCCAGGGCGTCGCTGTCGCCCCAGCCCATGGGCGTGGCCTGCTCGGCCGGAATCTCGAGCACGGCGAGGTCCGCTTCCACGTCCCGGCCCAGCAGCGTGGCGGGCAACTCGGTACCGTCGTACAGGCGCACCCGCACGGCCTCGGCCACGTCGGCCACGTGGCTGTTGGTCACTACGGTGCCGGCCGGCTCGACCATAAAGCCCGACCCGATCGCGCGCCAGCGTTCGTCTTCGGTGAGGTTGAAGAAGTTGCGGAACTGGTCGGGCAAATCCTGCATGCGCATACGCTCGGCGGCCGGGTCGCCCACTTCCGCCAGAATCTGTACAACGCCCGGCAGTGCCTTGTCGGTCACCTGTTGATAGGCGGCCTCGAGTTGTTCGAGCAGCGGCGGGGCCTGGGCCGGCGCGGCGGCGGCGGTCAGGAGGGCGACCAGTGCACCGGCTGCAAGGTGACCGGCCGCAGTAATCCCGCGGGCTGCAGGGGCCAGCCGCTGGCGTCGAGCGGGTCGTAATCGATATTGACGACGTTGATGTTCTCGAAGATTTTCCATGACTCGCCGCGCTGGTCCATGCCTCGAATACGATTGGCCGCCGTGCTGGTGACTTCGATATGCAGCCACGCGGCGGCCCGCAGGTCTGCTGTAGAGAGAATGACCCGATACGGCGGCGCGATCAAAGTGGCCACGTGCTTGTCGTCGAGATACACACGTGCACTCTGCGCGACCCGCCCGAGGTCGAGCCGCACATGCCGCGTGTCAAACGTAAGCCCGTCGAGGGGA
>CAYMLC010000078.1:0-6798 GCA_964390765.1 uncultured Nitrospirales bacterium | reverse complement strand
GAGGGGAGCGCTGTAGCGCGCCGTACCCGCGAAGTCCTGCGCGGCCGGCTGGGTGGTCCACGACCGCGGCGTGGGCACGGTGAAGGACTCGGGCAGCGCCGGCCCGCCCGCGATGAAACGCACCTGCCAGGGGCCGGGTACCGGCTGAGTATCGCCCGCCGGGCGTGCGTAGGCGTAGGGCGCCTCGGCCGCTTCGGGCAAGAGCAGGCGCGTCTCGCCGGGCGCAAGTTGCAGGCGCACGCCCTTGCGTGTGTCCACCGAACCGCGCCGCCCGGCCAGCGCATCCACCAGCGCCATGGCAGGCGGTACGGCGTCGAAGTGGGCGACCGCGTCGAGCGGTTCTTGGCCGGCGTGTTGCAGCAGCAGCACGGGGCCGGCGTCGCTCTGCCGGCGCAACACGCGCAGCCCCGCTTCGGCCAGGGGCTCGGGCCGGATACCGGCGGCGCCCAATTCCGCCAGCAAGGCCGCCGCGCCCGCGATCCGCGCGCCGGCCGGTGCGTCGGGCCAGAGTTGCGCGTCGCGCCCGCGCCAGCCCGGTACACGGGCCGGCAAGGGTTTGGGCCATACGACGTGCAGGCCGTCCTGCGCCCAGCGGGCCAGGCGTTCGGCGGTCGCGGCGGGCATGTAGGTGCACGGCGGCACCACCACAGCGCGCCAGCGCGCGGCACCATTGGTGAGGTATTGGCCATCTAGCTCGAGGGCGGCCAACAGGTCGTCGGACACATAGTCGAAACCGAGGCCCGCGTCCCACAGGGTGGCGGCGTATTCCCCCAGCGGACGGCCGTGCAGCCAGTCCCTGGTGTGATGCGCGGTGAACGTGGGGAGGAGACGGCCTTCGGCGGCCATCCAGTCATCGTGGATAGGCCAGTAGAGCAGCACCGGGTTGTCCGGCACAGCGGCATGCAGCGCCGCCTGCACGGTTTCGATGTAGGTGTGCAGCGCAGGCAGGTCGCGCCAGATCGGGTTGAACGGGTTCACCTGGGTCGAGGCGTAGAACAGCCAGCCGGGCCACGCGGCATCGGGCGGGCTGTAGGCCGTGCCGTGCCAGATAATCTGGTTGACCCCCGAGACGAACAGGTCGTCGGCGGTACTCTTCAATTGGGCCAGCGTCACGTGGAAGTGCTCGTCGCGCCAGGTGCCCGTCTCGCTGGCGACGCGGCCACGCCCGGCCAGGTGCGCCGCGCTCGACGCGAACTTGTGAAACAGGGGCTCGGGCCCCTGCGCCCCGAAGGTCTCGGTCTCGGGAATGTCGGCCACGGCGTAGAGGTCGAGCAGGTTGCCCGGCGAGCCATGCGCCTGGTTGCGCGCCCGGGCGCCGCGCGCGTTGCTCCAGGCCGCCCACGGACGCAGGAATTCGTCGCGCAGCAATTCGTGCACGGTCAGCCGGTAGTCGTAGCGTATGCGGGCCACGCGTTCGGGCTCGGCCCGGCGTGCCAGCGCATCGAGGTGGGCCTCGAGCCGGTAGCCGCGCCGCGCGGTGAATGAGGCGAAGAAATCGGTGGTCCAGTTCGCGCCGTACACCTCAAACGAATCGTTGAAGATGTGCGCCAGTTCGGGGTCGTGTCCGGCAAAGGCGGCATTGAAGCGGGCGACATAGCGCTGCCACGCCGCCCGGTTGTAGTGGTCCATCACCCAGCCGGTGCCGCCGGGCGCTGCCCGCTTCACGCGTTGTGCCGTGGGCACCTGATGCGCCGCGACCACGGTCCAGGCGCCTTCAACAGGCGGCGTCCAGACGAAGCGGCCGTCCCCATCGAGAAGCGGGAAGAGGTCGACGTAGGTGCCGCCGGGTCCCCAGGCGCCCAGCGCGCGCAGGGTCAGCGGACTGAGAAAGGCCTCGAAGCGCTCGCCGGGGTCCGAGGTCTCATCTTGCAGCCGCACCTGTTGGGCCGCGTAGGCGCGTTCGATCTGGGGGCCCCCGTAGGGCCAGCCGGTGCCCAGGTTCAGCGCCACCCCCATACCCAGCCGCTGCGCCGTATCGAGCGTGTGGCCGAGCAGCGCCATCCAGTCGGGACCAAGAAAGTCGACCTCGTTGGCCTCGTTGCCCTGCACGCCATAGATGGGCTTAATCTCGACACCACCCAGCCCGGCTTCGGCGTAGGCTTCCAGTGCCGCATCGATGCCCGCGGGCGTGAGCGCACTGCCGTGCCACCACCAGCGCGTCCAGGGCGCGGCACTGCGGTCCTCCTGCGCTACCGCACCCAGCGCCACACCCATCACCAGGAAAATCAACAGCCCACGCATGCACCTGCCTCCCGGGTTGCCGTCTGCCCCAACGCCCGCTAGCATGCCACCCTTATGCCAACCGGGAAAAAAGCGCGCCACGCCGGGCCTCTGCTTGCGCTCGTGGTGCTGGTGCCGCTGCTCTTCATGTTGTCGTTGGGCCCGCGCCTTGCCGTGGTGGGGCAGACGCCTCTGGGCATGGCCGGTTGGAACGCCGCCGGCAGCGCGTGGGTGGCCGAGCAGTGGCAGGCCGAGGGGCCGCTGCGCCTGCGCCTGGGCATGTACTGGGATGGGCCGCACGTCGAGACACCGACGCTTGCCGAGCGCGCGCAGTATGTCTCGTTTCCGCCCGGGGCAATTGTGTTGCTCTACAGCTATGCCCAGATTCTGGGCCAGACCGCCACGCCGGCCCTGGCGCAGGTGCTCAGCCTGTTGCTGCAGTGTGCCGTGGCCGTGACGCTGGCACTGCTCACCTATCTGTTGTTGATGCGCTTCGACCTGGGCCGCTGGCGCATGTGCGCCATGGCCTTGGTACCGGGCCTCGCCTACTGCTGGCTTCCCGCCCCGTATTATGAACACGCTGTAGGTTACTTTTCAGATCAAGCGGTGATCCTGCCGTGGGTCACGGTGGTCGGTCTCGAATCGCTCCGCGCGTCCCACTCGAGTTCATATCGGTATGTAATTGTATTTGCGGTATCATTTATTGGTTTGATGGTGGATTGGTTGTTCCTCTGTGTGGGGGTCGTCCTGGCTGCCACGCATCTTATGTGTTTATGCTCCACTCAACAGATTGAATCTGATAAATTCAAAACTGGGCTGCGCTTGATACGGGCGATGCTGCTGGTCGCCGCACCCTACCTTGCAGCGCTCGCGGCCTACGCCCTTCTGCTTAGCCTTTGGGGCGCATGGTCAACCCTCGTCGAGCGGGCCACGCTGCGTGCCAGCGAGGGCAGTGCCTTCTTCGCCAACGTAGCCGTGGAGGCGCCGGGCGGAGCGAGCGCCGTGCTGGCGTGGCTGGGCCTCGACACGGTTTTTTGGTCGGGCCACTTTGGCGGCAGTTACGGCGTTACTGGGTATTTGTTGGTTATTGTTTGTTTTGGTCTTCTGCTTGTCACCGCAACCGGCGTACTGTGGCGGCGCTGGCGCGCCGAACCCTTGCCCGAAGGCGTGGCGCCGGCGCTGGTTGCCTCTGCTGGTTTGCTGCTGCCGCCGCTGCTCTACTACTTCCTGCTGCCCGGCCACAACAACCAGTTCCTGCACACGTTCACGGCGCTCAAGTGGGCGGTGCCCCTGGCGGTCGTGCCCATCGTGGGCGTGGGCATGCTGCTTTCGTTTCTCGAGCTGCGCCCGCGCATTGTCACGATGGGCGTACTGGCTGCGGCGCTCTTGCTGGGTGGCTACACGGCGAGCCTGCACGGCGAGCGTGTGGCGCGCTTTGCCCAATTGCGTCCGGTGCCGCACACGGGCCTGGCCAGCTTTATTGGCGCGCACACCGGTTACTGGGATGTGGTGGTCACACCGCGCGCGGCCTGGGGCCCCAAGCCGCCGCAACTCATGCGGCTGAGCCGTAAGCGCGTCCACGACGCGGGCGACCCTGTTGGGCTGCGTGCCTTGCTGGCGGATATGCCCGCGGAGACGCAACTGGTGCTGGTGCGGCGTGCAGAGGACACGTGGGGCGCCCCGTGGGACGCGCTCGCTGCTCCGTTTGGCCCGGCGCACGAAGACGGCGCGTTTGTCCTGCACCGCGTGCCGCGCGCCCGGGCCCTCGACGTATTGGCTCGGGAGCGCTAAACTGCACGGGGCAGTTAACCGCAGCAATCGCGAGGGAATGGGCATGACACGCAACGCACTCTTCGGCGCACTCTTCATCATTACGATTGGCGTAGCCACGGGTCTGTCGCTTGCACAGACCGGGCGCGCGCAGGCGGGCTCGGAGGCCAAGGATACGGCCAAGCCGCTGCGCCACGTGGTGCTCTTCAGCTTCAAAGACGGCACACCGGCGGAGAAGCTGGGCGAAATCGAGACCGCCTTCGCTGCGCTGCCGGGCAAGATTGATGCGATTGCCGACTTCGAATGGGGCCGCAATCAGCGCACGGACGACCGGGCGCACGGCTTCACGCACTGCTTCGTGGTGACCTTCGCGGACGAAGCGGCACTGGAGGCCTACGACGTGCACGAGGCACACGTGGCCTTCAAGGAACTGGTCGGTCCGCATGCCAGTGACGTGCTGATCGCCGACTTCTACGCGACGCCCTGAGGGCCTTCCCAACCCAGGTGCTCTACGGCCAGCGCCCGGATGGCGCGGGCGGCGTCGCGCCCTTCGACCGATTTGGCGATGGTGTGGATCTTGTCGCGCTTTTCGCCGGGCGTTACGGCCTGCACGTCGTACCACACCCGTTCGCCGCTCGACATGCGTTTCGCGTACTTGATGTCCTTGATGGCATGGACGGGGATGGTGCGCGGCTTGCCCCTGCCGAGCCAGCCGGGTTGCACGGTGAGCGTGCCGGGTTCAAGCCGCACCCGCAGCGTGCGCAGGCACATATCGACGAGGATGCCGAGAAAGAGCACGCCGAAGAAGCCGAAGGCGATGGGGAAGAGCAGGGGGGCGCCGGCCGTGATTAAGAACGCTACGATGCCCCACCAGATAGCCGTGAAGGCGGCGATGAATGCGGTGGTGCCCCGAAAACGCAATGCGGGGAAGTAGAGTTCCGTGCCCAGCGAGAGGGGGCGGATACGCACCCCGGACAGGTTGAGTGCGGCGGCCGAGGTTTCGGCGTCCTGCGGCAGGGGCGTGGCGTCGATAAAGGCCTGGGTCAGCTCGGGATTACTGTCTTCGGTCTTCACCACGGGCACCTCGAACGAGGCGCTGTAGTCGATGCCTGGCACCTGTGCCCGCACGGCGAGGCGCCAGTTCACATCGAGGGCCTGGCCGACGGTCGATTCGGGCAAATCGTAGGGCGCCTCGAAGTAGATGGGCAGCACGGTGGACTCCGGTTCGTAGACCGCGTCATCCGTGGCAAGGGTCGTGGTGTCTTGCCAGAGCGTTTTCGTGCGCAGGTCATTGTCCGAATCGCGGTACTCGCGCACGCACTGCAGCACAACGCGGAAGCCCGATTGGGGACGCAGATTCGGCGGCGCGTGAAGCAGCGCTTCGACCGTGCCACCGAGGACGCCGGGCAGCCGCGTCAGTTGCAGGCGGCTGGTGCCCCAGCGTGCGGCCTGGCGCCATGCGTAGACCGCCCACCCGATCAGGCCCACACCGATCAGCGGAAACAGCAGCACGATAAGTGCGCCGTAATCGCCGTCGGGCAATGCTTCGCTCAACACGACGACCGCGATGGTCACCGTGACGAGATTCCAGAAGACGGCGATAAAGGCCGCGGTCCACTTCTGTCCCCCGCCGCCGTAGACCACCTCGCCACGGGCCCAGTCCTCGCGCTCTTGCCAGGGCGCAACAGTGCGCCCATCGGGCGCCACGGGTGGCGCCTCGCGCTTGCGGCTGCCACGTATGCCCATTACGGCGAGTGTCGCCCCCAAGGGAATAAACACCATGGGCAAGACACTCATGACGAGCACGATGCCCCAGCGCAGTTCGCGGTTAATGACGGCCTCCGCCGGATGGCCCGGGTTCACATAGCAGGTCACCGGGGTGCCGGTTTCCTGCGCGCGTGAGAGGCTGCCGTGGAGCCGCCGGTGCCAGTCCTCGGCGTCGTCTTGTACGTTGTGCACGGCGATGCGGTCGCTGGTGTAGGTGTCGCCTTGCCATGCATAGCGATATCGCCCGCGCACGGCGTAGGTGCGGTCACCATCGCTGTCGGGCTGGCTGCGGCGCAATTCCACCTGCAGGATTTCCGCGTCGGCCGGTTCCCAGTTTCGAGCGCGCGCCCACAGCACCACGCCATCGAGTGCGAAAGAGGCGATAGCCAGTCCCGCGATTACGAAGATGCCGCCAAACAGGACGGCAAAGAAAGCCTCGCGCCCGCGTGCTTTGCGTGCTGTCGTGCCCATGTCCTTCCTCTTCCCGTTGCCCGGCGCGCTACCCCGGCGTGCCCCGCGCGGTATATGCTCGCGCCCCTTTGGTGTTGCGGGGCAGTATGCACGAAAAAGAACTTCTACAGTTTGGCCTGATTATCGGCCTTGGCATTGGCGCGCAGTGGCTCGGCTGGCGGCTGCGCCTGCCGGCCATCCTGTTTCTCCTCGCCTTTGGCCTGGGCGCCGGCCCTGTCTTGGGTATTGTCAATCCCGACCAGTTATTCGGTCACGCGCTGATGCCGGTGGTCTCGGTATCGGTGGCGCTCATCCTCTTTGAGGGCGGGCTTACGCTGCGTCTGAGCGAGGTGCCTGCCATTGGCCGCACGCTGTGGCTGTTGGTCACGCTGGGTGCCGCGGTCACGTGGGGGCTCACCTATTTCCTGGCGCGGCTGTTCTTGCCGCTCGATTTCGGTGGTGCGCTGCTGCTCGCGGCGATTCTGGTCGTCACGGGTCCCACGGTCATCGGTCCGCTGATCCGGCACATCCGGCCGTCGGGCCGCACGGGTCCGATCCTCAAGTGGGAGGGCATCCTGATCGACCCCATCG
>CAYMLC010000077.1:0-10359 GCA_964390765.1 uncultured Nitrospirales bacterium | reverse complement strand
CGAAGTTGCTATACTTTTCGAAGACATGGAAACGACGCGCGCCCCGGTCTTCGGCCGGGGCGCATGGCATTCAGCGGCAGCAGGAAACGGCATGGCCCTCAACATCGCCGAGTGCCTCGAAGAAGCCGCCGCGATCTCGCCGGATCGCGTGGCCGTCTACTTCGAGGACCAAACCTACACCTACGCCCAGATGCTGGCGGCAGCCCAGCGCGCCGGCGGTATGCTGCGCGATTGCGGCGCAGGCCCGGGCACGCGCGTGGCGCTCATGCTGCCCAACGTGCCCCAGTTCGCCGAGGCGTTCTACGGCACGCTGTATACCGGCGCGACGGCGGTGCCCTTCAACGTGATGCTGCGGGCGCCGGAGATTGCCTTCGAGCTGCGCGATTGCGGGGCCAAGGTCCTCGTGGTGCACGAGGTCTTCGCGGAAGAGGCCGCGAAGGCCGTGCGCAACGACGCCATCGAGCTCATCGTGGTCGAGACTGCACCGGTACCGAATACGCCGGCGCACGGCAGCTCCTGGCTGGGACGCCTGGCGGCCGCGCAACCCATGGCCGAGCCGCACCCCACGCGGCCCGACGACACCGCGGTGATGCTCTATACCACGGCCACCAGCGGCTACCCGCTGGGCGCCGAGTTGACGCACTTCAATCTGCATCAGCAATCGCAGACCATTACGCACTACGTCTTTGCCTATTCGCCCGACGATGTCTTCCTGACCGCGCTGCCGCTCTTCCACAGCTTCGGGCTGACGACGATGCTGCACGCCCCCTTCCAGACGCGTTCGGCCATTGTGATGGTGCCGCGCTTCGACGCGGGCAGCGTGCTGGCCGGCATCGCGCGCTACGGCATTACGCTGGCCGCCATGGTGCCCACCATGTTCCACCTGCTGACACACTACCGACCGGATACGGCCTTCGATGTTGGCAGCGTACGCGAGTTCATTACGGGTGGCGCCGCCATGCCGCGTGATTTGGTGGCAACTTTTCACGACCGTTTCGGGATGACCATCCTCGAGGGCTACGGCCTGACCGAGACCAGCCCGCTCGTCGCGTTCAACCGCAGCCAGGGAATAAACCGCCCCGGCTCGGTGGGCTTGCCCATCTGGGGATGCAAGGTGCGCAGCGACGCCGGGCCCGGCGCGGAAGGCGAGATTATGGTGCGCGGCCACAATGTGATGAAGGGCTATTTCCAGCGCCCGCGCGAGACGGCCGAAGCCCTGCAGGACGGCTGGCTGCGCACGGGCGACCTGGGCCGCCTCGACGAAGATGGCTACCTCTGGCTGACGGGCCTGAAGAAGGACATGTATATCCGCGGCGGATTGAACGTCTACCCCGCGGAGGTCGAGCGCGTGCTGCGCGAGCACCCCAGCGTGGCCGAGGCGGCGGTGCTGGGCATGCCTGACCCCTTGCGCGGTGCCGAAGGCTGCGCGGTCCTGGTGGCGAAGCCAGGCGAGGAGGTGGACGCGAAGGCCCTGTCTTCCTGGTGCCGCACCCAGTTGGCCAGCTACAAGGCGCCCCGGCGCATCGAAACGCGCGACAGCCTGCCGCGCAACACGGCCGGCGCCGTGGATAAGGCGCAGCTGCGCGCGGAGTTGTCGGAAGCGGCGGCGACGCGCACGGCGTAGCGGCACGTGGTATTCTATCCGTACTGAAAGAAGTGAAGCCCGGCGCGCGTTACTACGACTGGGCAAGGAAATAAAAGCGACATGGCACTGCTCGACACCATCAATAGCCCGGCCGACGTAAAGCGGCTGACCATTGAAGAACTCGGCCAACTATGCGACGAGCTGCGCGCCACCCTGTGTGACGTGGTCAACCGCAACGGCGGGCATCTGGCCTCGCCGCTCGGCGTGGTCGAACTCACGGTAGCCCTGCACTATGTATTTGACATTGGCGAAGGGCGCGACCAGTTGATCTGGGACGTGGGCCACCAGTGCTATGCGCACAAGCTGCTCACCGGGCGGCGCGACCGCATCGACTCGCTGCGCAAGCAGGGCGGCCTGAGCGGCTATCCCAAGATCGACGAGAGCCCCTACGACTGCTTTGGCACCGGCCACAGCTCGACCTCGATTTCGGCGGCCGTGGGCATGGCCCTGGCCCGCGACCTGCGCGGCGGCGACGAGCAGGTGGTGGCCCTGATTGGCGATGGCGCCATGACCGCGGGCATGGCCTGGGAGGCGATGTGCCATGCGGGCGAGCAGAACACGAACCTGCTCGTGATTCTCAACGACAACGAGATGTCCATCTCGCGCAATGTCGGCGCCCTGTCGAGTTATTTCAGCCGCATGATTACGGCGCGTCAGTACAAGCGGGCGAAGGAAGATGTCGGCGGCTTCGTGAAGCGGCTGCTCACACAGGATATGGTCCGCCGTATCCAGGACATCGAGAAGGCGGCAAAGGGCCTCATTACGCAGAACGGCCTGTTTCAGGAGATTGGGTTCAACTATGTGGGCCCGGCCGACGGCCACGATTTGCCGGTGCTCATCGAGGTGCTCAACAACCTCAAAGAGATGAACGGGCCCATTCTCTTTCATTGCCGCACGGAGAAGGGCAAGGGCCTCTCCGTCGCAGAAGCGGACCCGCTGAAGTATCACGGCATCAAGCCGCAGACGCTGGAACTGGCCGACCGCGAAGGCGAGGCGCGTCCGCCTCAGAGCGCGGTGGCGCCGGCCCCGCCGTCGCCCACCTTTACCGATGCCTTCGTCGACGGGATGCTGCGCGCAGCCGAAGCCGACGAGCGCGTGGTGGGCATCACCGCGGCCATGCCGACCGGTACCGGGCTGTCGAAATTCGAGCAGTCCTATCCACAACGCTTCTTTGACGTGGGCATCTGCGAGCAGCACGCGGTCACGCTGGCCGCCGGGCTGGCCAAGTCGGGCATGCGCCCGGTGGCGGCCATCTATTCCACCTTCCTGCAGCGCGGCTACGACCAGCTCATCCACGATGTGGCCATTCAGAATCTGCCGGTCGTGTTTGCCATTGACCGGGCGGGACTCGTGGGTGAAGACAGCCCCACGCAGAACGGCACCTTCGACCTGTCGTTCCTGCGCTGTGTGCCACACATGAGTGTAATGGCGCCGCGCGACGACATCGATACCATCGAAATGCTGCAACACGCGCTCACCATCGACGGACCCAGCGCCGTGCGCTATGCGCGCGGCAAGGCGCCGACCATTGGTGAGGCCACCGGCCGCGATGTGCGCTTCGGCGAAACGCTGCGCGACGGCAGCGACGCCACCTTCCTGACCGTGGGCCCGGTGGCGGGCGCGTGCCTGGAAGCAGCCGAACAACTGGCGTCGGAGGGCCTGTCCGTCGGCGTGGCCGATGCGCGCTGGATCAAGCCGCTCGACAGCGAACTGCTCGACCGCCTCGCGGACCGGCCGCTCATCACCGTCGAAGAGAACACCCTGGCGGGTGGCTTCGGCAGCGCGGTGATGGAGCACTTCGCCGACACGGGCCGCCTCGACCGCGTGCGCCTGCTGCGCCTCGGCATCCCCGACCGCTTCACCCCGCAGGCCACCCGCAACGAACAACTCGCCGAAGAAAGCCTCGACGCCGCCGGCCTCGCCGCGCGCGCCCGCCAATTCGTCGAGTCGCTCGCCCCGCCCATCAACGCGGGCTAGTACTCGCTGAGGAACTGTCCGAAGGCTACGCTGTAAGGGCTCTCGCTGGGGTAGCGCAGGAAGTCGACGTGCCCGTCGAGGTAGAGCACATTGCCGCCGCCGGGCACGTGGTTCATGATGTTGGGTTCATCGCCGCCGTAGTCGTCGTACATCAGTGGAATGGCGCTCTGCGCGCGTGTGCCCGCCGCGGGATCGTTGATGTTGGTGATGAGGAAACGCTCGATCCCCTCGCGGTACCGGTACGCCACCGTGGGAAAGCCGTCGTCCTGGCTGGGCGAGACGTCAACCTGGATGTCTTCGTAGAAAATCGAGGGGTCGTCCTGGGCTTGCCACTCGACAAACAGGCGCGCACCCAATTGCCCTTCGAACACGCTCAAGAACGCCGGACGCACGTTGTCGCGAAAGTTGTCCACGATGGCGGTGTCGTTGACGTCGAGGTCGCCGAAGAGGAGCTCGTCGCTCAGTATCCAACCGAAGTAGAGGTAGGACACATTCTCGAAGCGGCACGGCTCGATCGGATTGTCCGGGTCGCCGCCCACATTGAAGGCGCCTTCCTGGATCTTGGTGAAGTCACTGTCGGACGGGCAACCCAGGATATTCACATCGCTGAAATACTCGGGATAGGTCGACGGGCCATCGAAGGTCTGCTCGAAGAAGCCGTCTTTGTCGCAGTTGTCGCCGTCCCAGCGGTGCTGCACGGGGTAGAGGCCGCCCCGCGATTCATTGGCATACATCTTGAGCGTCAGCCCTAGCTGCTTCAGGTTGTTCTGGCAGCTGGCGCGCCGGGCCGCCTCGCGTGCCCGCCCCAGGGCCGGCAACAGTATCGCCGCCAGAATCCCGATAATCGCGATGACGACGAGTAGTTCAATGAGCGTGAAGCCGCGCCGATGCATGTCCCTCTCCTTACTCCTTTGTGTGCAGGCAGGGTAGGCCGCAAACGTGAGCGGGTGATTAGGCGCGTTCGGGCAGCCCCTACGCTGCCGGTCGCACGGGGCGCGTGGGCTTGGGCGGCTCGTCGGCCGGGCACTCCCAGTCGGCCGGGGTGAGCGGCGGCAGGCCAATCGCCGCGCGGGCGGCGTCGCAGCGCTCGTTGGGCGCGCCATCGCTGTACGACGCGGGGAAATCGCGGCAGGTGGTGGGCCGCCGCGTGTGGATGGTGCAGCGCACCTGCTGGCCGATGGTCCCCGCCAGGGCCACGCAACGCGGCTGTTCGGCGTTGGTGCCGCGCATCGCGCGCCGGTGCACCGTCAGGTTCTCGGTCAGCGCCACGGGCACGCCACCCGGCGTGGCGTCGTCGGCTTCGCTCCAGTGAAAGGAGCAGCGGAAGCGCGCACAACATGCCCCGCAACTGAGGCACGGGTTGGGCCGTGCACCACGGCCCGGCGTCGAAACGCTCATGGTGGTTCTTTTCCCTTGACGGATTCCCCGCGCGGGCATATACTGAAAACGTATTCAGTTATTAGGACCGCGGAACGAACCGGTAGCGACTCCATAACATCCCATGATCCCGCTGCATGTCCATAGCAACCACTCGCTGCTCGAAGGCGCCGCCAGTATCCGGCAACTGGTGGGGCGCGCGGTGGAGTATGGGCTGCCGGCGCTGGCGCTGACCGATACCGCCGGGCTCTATGGCGCGGTGCCGTTTTACGAGGCGGCGCGCGCGGCCCATGTGAAGCCGATTCTGGGCACGCAGTTGGGACCGGCGGTGTTGCTGGCGCGCGACCGCGAGGGCTACGCGCAGTTGTGCGAGATACTGACGGCGTATCACCTGGGCACGCTGACGCTGGACGAGTTGGGCGGGTGGCCCTTCGACTTCGGCACAGAGCATCTGTTCGTGTTGAGCCACCATGTGCCGTTGTTGCGGGCGCTGGCGCGGCAGGGGCTCGAGCCGCTGGTGGCGATGACACACCACGGTGGACCGCGCGGGCGCCAGTGGGCGGGCCAGGCCTATGACTGCGCACGACGCTTGGGCCTGAAGCCGGTGGCGGTGAACCCCGCCTATTTTCTCGACCCCGGCGACCACCTTGTGCATCGCACGCTGGCAGCGATTCGCCACAACACCACGGTGGACAACCTGCGCACGGACGAGGTGGCCGGGCCAGAGGCGTATCTGTTGCCGCCGGCGGAGTATGCCCGGCGCTATGCCGACTGGCCCGACGCGCGCAACCACGCCGCCTGGGTGGCCGAGCAGTGCAATGTGGAGTTGGAACTGGGCCGGCCGCAGTTTCCGCCCTTCGAGGTACCGGCGGGCGAGACGCATTTCTCGTGGTTGTGGAAGAAGACCTTCGAGGGGGTGCACACGCGCTATCAGCCGCTGACGCCGAAGATCATGGACCGCGTGCGCTATGAACTGGACATCATCGAGCGGCTTGGGTTTGCCGCCTATTTCCTCATCGTGTGGGACATCGTGGCGTTTGCACGCGCGCGCGGCATTCCCATTGTGGGGCGGGGCTCGGCGGCGAACAGTGTGGTGGCCTATGCGCTCGGCATTACCCGGGCGGACCCGTTCAAGTACGACCTGTACTTCGAGCGCTTTCTGAACATGGCCCGCACCGACTGCCCCGACATCGACCTCGACATCTGCTGGCGGCGGCGCGACGAGGTGATCAACTACGTCTACGAGAAGTATGGCGGCGAGCAGGTGGCGATGATCGCGACGTTCAACACCTTCAAGGCGCGGGCCGCCCTGCGCGAGGTGGCCAAGGCGCACGGGCTGATGGACCACGAGATTACGCCGGTGGCGCGGCGTATCCCCCACTATGGCGCGCGCGATATCCGGCGGCTCGTGGCGCAGGCGCCGGAGTGCAAGGGGCTGTCGTTCGAGGCCGAGCCGTGGCGCAGCATCCTGGCGGCGGCCGAGCGTATCGACGGCTACCCGCGCCACCTGTCGATTCACGCGGGCGGGCTGGTCATCGCGCCCCGGGCGCTCACGCGTTATGTCCCCCTGCAGCGCGCGACCAAGGGCCTCGTCATCTCGCAATACGACATGGGCCCGATCGAGCGGCTGGGCCTGGTGAAGATGGACCTGTTGGGCCACCGCTCGCTCACGGTGCTGGCCGACACCGTCGAGAGTGTGCGGCGCAACCGTGGTATCGAACTGGACCTGGAAAGCCTGCCCGACCCCGACCCGCTGACCGGCCGTCTCATCCGCACGGGGCAAACCATCGGCTGCTTTCAGATCGAGTCGCCCGCAATGCGCGGGCTCTTGCCCAAGGTGCAGGCCGACAACACCGACCTGGTGATCAAGGCGTTGTCGCTTGTGCGGCCCGGACCCTCGGGCAGCGGCATGAAAGAGAAGTTCATCGCGTGCCGGCGCGGGCTCGAGCCGCCCGCCTTCATCCACCCCGCCTTCGAGGAGATTCTGGGCGACACCTACGGCATCATGCTGTATCAGGAAGACATCTTGAAAGTGGCGAGCGCGCTGGCGGGCATGACCCTGGCCGAGGCCGATGCACTGCGCCGTGCGATGGGCAAACAGCGCAGCCCGCAGGCCATGGCGCAAAACATGAAGCGGTTTATGGATGGCGCCCGCGCCAATGGTGTGGCCGGCCCGGTGGCGCAGGAGATTTGGGAGCGTATCGCCAACTTCGCGGCCTACAGTTATTGCAAGGCGCATGCGGCGGGCTATGGCGAGTTGGCCTACCAGTGCTGCTACTGCAAGGCGCATTTCACCGCCGAGTTCCTCGCGGCGGTGCTGACCAACCGCGGCGGCTTCTACGCGCCGCATGTCTATCTCGAAGAGGCCAAGCGCTGCGGCGTGCGCATCTTGCCGCCCTGTGTGAACCACAGCGACTGGGCCTATACCGCCGAAGACGACGCCATCCGCGTGGGGCTGCTCGAGGTGCGCGACCTGAACAGCGCCAGCATCGAAGCGATTCTGGAAGCGCGCGAGGAAGGCGGCCGCTTCAGCGGGCTGGCCGAATTGCGCGAGCGCGCCGGGGTGCCCCACAGCGATGCCGAGGCGCTGTTTCACGCGGGCGCGCTTGATGGATTCGAGCTGCCGCGCCCGCAGCTGCTCTGGCAGCTGCGCCTGCTCTATCAAAGCGAACGCACCCGCCAGCGTACCGAGACCGCCGCCCGTTCGCTCTTCGCCTACGAGGCACCCGCGCCGGGTCCAGCGCTGCCCGACTACTCCCGCAAGCGCCGGCTCGATGCGGAGTGGCGCGCGCTTGGCCTGTTCACCGGCGCCGATGCGCACCCCCTCATGTACTACCAGGGGGCGCTGCAGGAAGGCGGTCCGCCGCGCGTGCTCAGCGCCGATATCCCCCACTACATCGACCATACCGTGGTGGCGGCCGGCTGGCTGATTGCGCAGCGCCAGCATGCCGTGAAAGATGGGCGCGGTGTCATGAAGTTCATCACGCTCGAAGACCCGGCCGGCACCTTCGAAGTGGTCTTCTTCCCCGAGGTCTACCAGCAGTTCGGCCACCTGCTCACCGGCTGCGGCCCCTTCGTGGTAACGGGCAAGGTGAACGCCGAACACGACGCCCCCGCACTCATCGCAGACAGCGTGCAGGTGGTTCAACCGAACCTGGCCGAGGCCGCCGGCGCATGATGTACGCTAACGCGCTGCCGCTGACCCCTGCCATACTGACGCCCAGCAACCCCGGGACCGAACCCATGCCCGATGCCGACTACCGCCACGGCCTGAACGCCCGCCAGACCATGGCGGTACTGTTGGCCATCTGGGTGCCCGCCGGCATTGTCAGCCTGTTCTTCGGCGCGTTCAACGGCCAGCAGTTTATCGAGCGCACCCCGGTCGTCATCCAGGCGCGGGCATACGCCGCCCTCGAGAATCACCTGGCCTACCGCGACGCCTATGAACGGCTCGAAGCCGCGCTCGCCTACGAAATGCCGCTCATTAACCACGACGACCTGCTGCGCGCCATCCGGAGCACGGAAGACCTCAGCACGTACACGGTCTCCGAAGCAGCGGAAATCACCTCGACCCGCCGGACCCTAATCGGCTATCTCCACTACTTTCCAGACGCACCCGTTGTCGAGCCGCTACTGGATTGGGTAGAGCCCCCTGGCGCACAACGCCTCGTAGACAGCTGGTACGCCGCCGGCTATCCCGGAAACGACCTCGCCCTCCACAAGACGATACGTACCATCCAGGTCCGCCAGATGGCCTCTCATGCCCTGTTCTGGCTTCACCATCCCCGCAGCATCGACGTCGCCCTGACCGACTACTTAAACGCGCTGACCACCATCACCATGAATCCGGGCATCTACCGGGACTGCTCGCCCGGCAACATGTCCGCGCACGAGCGCCTCCCGATTGGCCGGCTCTCGTTCTCCAGCTACACCCTCGCCCACTACTTCCACGTCAAAGCCCATGGGCCGTGGCCCCAGAACTACGCGACCCATGACTGGTGGGACGACAACCGCGACAGCATCATGGATTACTACGACGCACTGGTCGCGGCGGCGGACCTGTCCGATGCGCCCTGACCGCACCCCCTTCCGCGTTGCAGCACGTGTCAGGTTTCCTGTACGTTGCAATCCCGTTAGCGAACGGGACCCTTTCCTGCCTCGGCGCTAACCTGTGCACCTCGACCAGACGCCCCCGGTGCAACTTAGGGGACAGCGAGAGCGGATGACGGTGGAAGCGGGCCAGTGTGTTGCAGCGATCTTTCCAGCTCGCCTTGTCTCCATTCGTACCAGCGCGAACCGGCACCGCGTGCACCCCCCTTACCCAGCGACGACACGCCCCGCCCGCGGTGGCCGGCGGGCGTTTTCAGCGGTTTCCCGCGGGAGGAGTCCATCTGATGCCGAAATACATCTTCGTTACGGGCGGCGTGGTATCGTCGATTGGCAAAGGGGTGGCGGCCGCCGCCCTCGGCCGGCTGCTCGAATCGCGCGGGCTGAAGATCGCGATCATGAAGCTCGACCCGTACATCAACGTCGACCCCGGCACCATGAACCCCTACGAACATGGTGAGGTCTTCGTAACCGACGACGGCGCCGAGACGGACCTCGACCTCGGCCACTACGAGCGCTTCACCAGCTGCCGCCTCTCGCAGAAGAGCAACGTGACCACCGGTGGCATCTACAACAGCGTCATCCAGAAAGAGCGGCGCGGCGAATACCTGGGCAAGACCGTGCAGGTGATTCCGCATATCACCGACGAAATCAAGTCGCGCATCCGCCAGCTCACGACCGAAGAAGACAGCGACGCCGATGTCGCCATTATCGAAATTGGCGGGACCGTGGGCGACATCGAGAGCCTGCCTTTCCTTGAAGCACTGCGCCAGTTCCGGCTCGAAGTGGGCCCGCCGCATTGCTGCTTCATTCACGTCACGCTGCTGCCCTATATCGATGCGGCGGGCGAGCTCAAGACCAAGCCCACCCAACACAGCGTACAACGCCTGCGCGAGATCGGCATCCAGCCCAACATCGTAATCTGCCAAGTACACGGTCACGCCCGAGGAACGTCGCAAGATTGCGCTGTTCTGCGATGTCACACCCGACGCCATCATCGACGCGCCCGACGTGTCCCCGCTCTATGCCATCCCACTGCGCCTGCAAGAGCGTGGGCTGGACGAAGTGGCGCTGCGCCTGCTGGGCCTCGAAGCCGGCCCCAGCGATATGCGTGAATGGCAGACCATGGTCGGCCGCCTGCAGAAGGCCGAGCGCACGGTACGCGTGGCGGCCGTGGGCAAATACACCGGCCACGACGACGCGTACAAGAGCATCAACGAAGCCTTCGTGCACGCCGGCATCGCCAACGATTG
>CAYMLC010000076.1:0-10378 GCA_964390765.1 uncultured Nitrospirales bacterium | reverse complement strand
ACGACATTTATGTGAGCCCAAGCCAAATTCGCCGCTTCGGCCTGCGGACGGGCGGAATCGAGTGCGTGCCGCGCGAGCGTCTCGGGCGAGAAGAGGTCGATGTTCAGTTGTACGCCGCGAATTTCCATGCGGCTGAAGTCGATGATTTCGTTGATGTGGCCGATGAGCCGGCGCACATTGCGGTGCATGACCTGTACCGCCGCTTCCTGCTCGGCAGCCAGGGTGCCCAGGCTGCCACTCTCCATCATCTCGAGATAGCCCTGGATGGTGCTGAGTGGGGTGCGCAATTCGTGGCTGACATTCGAGAGGAAGCTGTCTTTGGCGCGGTCGTGCTGCATCAACTGCTCGTTGGCGCGCTCGAGTTCGTGCGCGCGCTCTTCGAGCTGGCGCTGCATGGCTTTCAATTCGGTTACGCCGGTGGTGACCAGTGAATAGCGCGAGAGCGAATTGTCCGACTCACCCACGAAGGCCACCCCCACAAGCACGGGCACAGACGTACCGTCGGCGGCGAGCAGATTCACTTCGCGGCGGGCATCGGCCGCGCGCAGTTCACGGCCCTGCGCCAGCAGGTTCAGCAAGCCCATGCGCCCGGGTGCGTCTACGAAGTCGAAGATTTCGCGTCCTACCAGCGAGGCTTCGGGCAATTGGAGCAACGCCAGCAGGCTGCGGTTGGCGAAGCGGATGCGGTAGCCGGCGTCGAGCGTCACGAAGCCCTCGCGCATCGAGACGAGCAACTGGCGGAAACGCTCTTCGGAAGCGCGCAGTTTGCGCGTCTGCTCCTCGACCAGGTCCTGCAGGCTTTCGGCGTAGCGTTCGACGCGGCGCGACAGACGGTGATACTCGGTCACATCGCGCACGGTGGCCAACACGCCGGTCTCGCGGCCCGCGCGGTCTACCAGCGGCGCGCCGCGAAACCAGAACCGCCGTTCTTCGCCGCGCACGCGGAAGTCGACTTCAAATTCCGTCTGCTCGCCGGGCCGGTCGAATTGGAATTGTTGCACCAGTTCGTGCAGTCCGAGGCGTTCGGCCACCTCGGGCGCACGCCGCCCGATGAGTTGGTCCTCGGTGAGGTCCGACATTTCGAAGAAGCGCCTGTTCGCCATCAGGATGGTGCCGTCGAGTGCGGACAGGATAAAGCCGTCGCTGATGTGGCTGGCGAGATGGCGGAAGCGGTCGGCGTATTCGTCGACATCTTCGCGCGAGCGCACGACGGCGTAGAGCACGACGAAGAGGCCGAGCAGCAGACTGCCGAGTCCGACGGTGCGCGAGAGCATACCGGCGAATTCGGAGAGGTACTCGCGTTCGACCAGTTGTTCGGAGAAGCCCGACACGCTGACGGCTGCGCCGATGAGCAGCAGCAGTACGCCGCCCAGCATGAGCACACGCTGGAGCACGCCCATCTGCGGGCGCGAGAGCATGGCGCCGCCGGCAAACAGAGGCACGGCCACGCTGAGCACGACCACGACGGCGCGCAGGAAGAGGTCGGGCAATTGGCTGCTGAACAGCAGCCCCGCCAGGCCGAGTACGAAGGGGATCAGATAGAGCGGCAACCTGCGGCGGGACAGGCGCGCGGGAGCGGGCGTCGCGTCGCTTGCCATGGGCCTAAGGCTCCAACCCGGCGCGCAGCCGTTCGCGGGCCTGGCCGACCAGTGCGTCGCATCGCTCGTTCAGCACATGCCCCGAGTGCCCGCGTACCCACCTCCACTCGATGTCGTGCACATTCGTGAGCGCGTCGAGCTTGCGCCACAGGTCGGCGTTCTTCACGGGACCCTCGCGGCGGCGCCAGTTCTTGCGCTTCCAGCCCGCCATCCACTCGGTGATACCCTTCTGCAGGTACTGGCTGTCGGTGAAGAGTTGCACCGTGCTGGGGCGCTTGAGCGCTTCGAGCGCCTCGATGGCCGCGCGCAGTTCCATACGATTGTTGGTGGTGTCCGGCTCGGCGCCGCACAGCTCGCGCTCGGCGTCGCCATAGCGCAGGATGGCCGCCCAGCCGCCGGGCCCGGGATTGGGGCTGCAGCCGCCGTCGGTGTAGATTTCTACGATGCCATTGGGTGCGCTCATGGGTGCTCGTGGCGGGGATGATAACAGTCCGCTTCGGCCTGTGCCATGGCGCGGCGGGCACGCCACTGGTGCAGCACGACGACCAGGTAGAGGCCACCCACCACGAGTATGAGGGCACCGGCCAGATTCCAGGTCAGCGGTTCACCGAGTAAGACAAAGGCCATGAGCGTGGCAAGCGGCGGCTTCAGCAGCACGGTGCTCATCGCCATCGTGGGGTCGGTGCGCTGCAGCCCGCGGTAGAACATGAGGTAGGCCACCCCGGTAGGCCCCAGTCCCAGAAGCAGCAATATCCCCCAGACCTTCGGACCGGTGCTGAGAATGGCCGGGTCCTGTTCCCACGCGACGACGGGCAGGATAAAGAGGAAGCCGAAGCACAGGCACAGCCAGGTAAAGGGCAGGCCTTCGAAGGGCGGCCCGAAGCGCTTGACCATGACCGTGAAGAGCGAAAGCAGCACCACATTGACCATGGCCATGGAGAAGCCGAACAGGCTGAAGGCAAACGATTCCTCGCTCATGCCGAGCACGCAGATACCGGCGAAGCCCAGCATGACCCCCAGCAGGCGCGGCCAGGTGAGCGGCTCGCCCAGGACGAGCCGCGAGAAGATGAAGGCCAGCAGCGGGCTGGCGCCGAAGGTAACGGCCACCACGCCGGCGCCCGTGTGTTCGAGCGCCGTGTGAAAGCTGAAGCTGGCCGCCGTGATTCCGAGCGCGCCGAGCCAGGCGCCGTGAAAGACGATGCGCGGATTGAAGCGCAGACCGCGGGCACGCATGTCGAAGGGCAGAAACGCGGTGAGGAACAGCGCCCCGATGCCGACGCGTATCGCGACGAACTGGGCCGGCGTGCCGGCCTCGTGTACGAAGCGCACACCGATCTCGGCGAAGCTCCAGATGATGACGGCGCCGAACATCAGCAGCAGGCCGGCATAGGTATCGTGGCGCAAAATGCGCGCGACGAGATGGGGCACGGGGTCGTTCGCCTTGTCGGTTAGCGCGTAAGATGCGCGAGATAATCGGCCGCCCGCTGGTGCCCCTCGCGCAGGGCGAGGTCGCGCGGGGTGGCCGCGGCCGCATTGCGGGCGGTGAGGTCGGCGCCATTTTTCTGTAACACCGGGAACACACCACCCTGGCCAAACAACGCCGCGGTATGCGCAGGCGTATTGCCGAAGTCGTCGCGATGGGCAACATCCGCGCCCTGGCGCAGCAGCCACTCCGCAAGGCGCGTGCGGCCGAGCATGGCCGCAGTGTGCAGGGGGGTCATGCCGGTTTCGTCGGGGGCATCGAGCGGGGCACCGGCACGCACCAGCAACTCGGCCGCTGCCAGTTCGCGAAAGCTGACAGCATGGTGCAGCGGTGTCTTGCCCCAGTCATCGCGGTCGTGCACGGTCTCGGGGGCGTGCTGCATGCGGTCGTGCAGCAGGCCCAGTTGTCCACGCGCGGCGAGGTCGTGCGTGCTGGGTGCGCACCCCGCGGCAGCGATAAGAAGTAGGCCCGCGGCCAGCGGGCCCAGGCGGGCGCAGCCCGACGGCATCCCGGCGCTGGCCTGGCCGGTGTCGCCCTTAGCCCAGCGGTTCAAAACCGTCTTCCGTTCCTTCCTGCCCGCGATAGCCACCGGGCGAATTGAAGAACTGCACCAGCCGCAGCAATTCACTCAGCGAGATGCAAAAGTCCTGCGGCTGATAGTCGCTGTCGTGGGGCACGCCATCGGCACAGGGGCCGGCGCCACCCTCGCCCTCCCCTTCCGGCGCGCCTTCCCCTTTACCTTCCATGAGTGGCTTACCCGGCGCATAGCCGTCTTCGGTGCCGGCCAGGCACGAGTAGCCGCCTACGTTGAAGAATTGGACCACGCGCAACAGCTCGCTAAGCGAGATGTCGAAGTCGCTCTCCGTGTCCGCGCTGTGAAAGCGGAAGCCATCTTCGCCCACAAACTCTTCCGCGCCGATATCATAGTCCGAACCATCGCCGGTCACGCGGCCGCTCTGGTCGCCGTCGAAGCCGCGCAACACCCCTTCGTAGTCGCGCGTGACGTTCGCGAAGGCGGCGGCGCTCGTGTCGCGGCCAGTGTCGATGGCCACCGAGCCGGGCAGCAAGGTGAAGTTGCCGATGCCGGGATTGCGAAACGCCGGGCCCGTGAAGATATTGCCGACACCGGGTGTCACTTCGCTGATGACGGTATAGCTGACATCAGGCCGGCTGTCGCCGGTATTGCCGATTTCCTCGGGCGGGTTGTTCCACACGATGCAATTGATCAGGACCGGGTCGCTGTCGGTCAGATTGTAGAGACCGCCACCGCGGAATGCGGCCACGTTCTCGCTCAGGGTGCAACCGATAAGCCGCGGCGAAGCCACATCGTTGGCAATGGCGCCGCCGTGTATCTCTGCCCGGTTGGCAAAGAAGATGGAGTTGAGAATCTCCGGGGCGGCGCCGGCCGTGTTGTACATCGCGCCACCCAACTCGAGCGCACGGTTATCTGTGAACACACAGAACTCAACCGTTGGCGACACACCGTCGTTCAGCATGCCGCCGCCCCTGAGGCCGCGGCCACCGCGCACGATGAAGCCGCTCAGCACGGCATCGTCGGCACCGCGGATCACCGTGGCCGCCGGGGCTCCGCCGGCCGCTTCGAACCCGTCGATGGTGGTCCGGTTCTGCACCCAGTCACGCTGGCCGCGCGCCGTCTCGTCGCCGGCGAAGCCGCCGTATACCACGACCCCTGGACGCAGCAGCAGGGACCCACTGTTCGGGCGCGCCTCATTGTAGCGCCCCTCGGCCACCCACACCTCGCCGCCGCCGGCGTTCCACGCTGCATCGATGGCGGGCTGAAGCGTGCGGAAAGCCTGCTCCCAAGTCGAGCCATCGCGCACCGCGCTGAAGCGGTCGCGGTCCACGAAGAAGACCAGTGGTGCGGCGCCTTCCCCCTCACCTTCCCGGACGCCCTCGCCTTCGCTGCTTCCCTCTCCTTCAGTCAAGCCTTCTCCTTCGCCCTCGAGGGGTTGTGCCAGGCACAGGGCTGCGGGCAACACCAGCAACAAGAGCGCGCAAGCCAGCGGCGACAGGCGCAGCAAGGGGGCGAAGAAGGTATGCATAGAGATGGTACTCACGAGTCGGCGTTTCCCCCGCCGGCGAAAGTGTAGCATGCCATTGCCGGTTGTATAACCTTTGAAACCTGCTCATCTTAGTAAGGTTTGCACAACACCCTACAGGCATGACACTTACACCGCGATTGCTTGCGCGCGCACCCTGCGGGTGCTAGACTTGCGGGCCTTACGAACAAGCCAGCCGGTCAACCGCCGCCCAGTGCGGCGAGGAGCCTATGATGCGTGTATTCAAAGACAACAGCTTCGCCATTGGGATGACCCCACTCGTCCAGCTTCGGCATGTGGTGGACGGCGCAAAGGCCCATGTCTTCGCCAAGATCGAGGGGCGCAATCCCGCGTACTCGGTGAAGTGCCGCATCGGCGCCAGCATGATTTGGGACGCGGAAGAGCGGGGCGCGTTGAAGCCGGGCGGCACGATAGTGGAGCCGACCTCGGGCAATACGGGCATCGCGCTGGCGTTTACGGCGGCAGCGCGCGGCTACAAGCTGATTCTTACCATGCCTGAAACCATGAGCATGGAGCGCCGCCAGATGCTGAAGGCCTATGGCGCGGACCTGGTGCTGACGCCCGGTGAAAAGGGCATGCCGGGCGCGATTGCCGAGGCGACGGGCATGGCGGAAGAGAACGGCAAGTACTTCATGCCGCAGCAGTTCAAGAATCCGGCCAACCCGGCCATCCACTTCAAGACGACGGGCCCGGAAATCTACGAAGACATGGACGGCAACATCGATGTGTTCGTAGGCGGCGTGGGCACGGGCGGCACCATCACCGGGGTGTCGCGCTATCTCAAGCACGAGAAGGGCCTGGCGGTCGAATCGGTCGCCGTTGAGCCGGCGAACTCGCCGGTATTGAGCGGTGGCCAACCGGGTCCGCACAAGATTCAGGGCATTGGTGCGGGCTTCAAGCCGGACGTGCTCGACATGTCGCTGGTCGACAAGGTGGAGCAGGTGACGGACGAGGAAGCCTTTGACATGGCGCGCCGCCTGGCGAAGGAAGAGGGCATCATCTGCGGTATCAGTTGTGGTGCCGCCGCTTCGGTCGCGCTGCGTCTGGCGCATCAGGATGAGTACGCGGGCAAGAACATTGTGGTGGTGCTGCCGGACTCCGGCGAGCGCTACCTGTCGACGCCGCTTTTCCAGAACTGATGCGCGGGCCGGCGGTGCGGCCCTCTCTTCACCTTTCGCTGCCGCAATGGTGTGGCGTGGACTGGGCGGTCTACGCCACAATGATGCGCTCTATTCACACCTGCATCCGCAACAGCACGGACCATCCGCATCCCGCTGGGGGGTCTTGCATCCAGGAGTCAACCTGTTATGAGTGAACCGAATGCCCATCGCCTGGGCACGCTGGCGGTGCACGCCGGCCAGGAACCCGACCCCGCTACCGGTGCGCGGGCGGTGCCCATCTATCAGACCACCTCGTATGTGTTTGAAGACCAGGCACACGCGGCGCGGCTGTTTGCGCTCGAAGAATTCGGCAACATCTATACGCGCATCATGAACCCGACGGTCGACGTGTTCGAGAAGCGCGTGGCCGCACTGGAAGGCGGCGTCATGGCGCTGGGCACGGCCTCGGGCTCCTCGGCGGTCACCATGGCGTGCCTGAACATCTGCAAGAGTGGGCAGAACTTCGTGTCGGCCGCAACGCTGTACGGCGGCACCTATAACCTGTTTCAGCACACCTTTCGTGATCTGCAAATCGAGGCACGCTTCGTCGACGCCAGCGACCCGGCCAATTTTGCGGCGCGCATTGACGACCACACGCGCTTCCTCTACGTCGAGACCATCGGTAATCCGGCCAACGATGTGGCGGATTTCGCGGGGATCGCGAAGGTCGCGCACGACCACGGCATTCCGCTGATCGTCGACAACACCGTCGCGTCGCCGGCCATCTTCCGGCCTATCGACCACGGGGCCGATATCGTGGTGCATTCGGCCACCAAGATTCTGGGCGGGCACGGCAACTCGATTGGCGGCGTAATCGTGGACTCGGGCAAGTTCGACTGGGACAACGGGAAGTTTCCGGAACTGACCGAGCCGAACGACAGCTACCACGGCATGCGCTTTTACGAGACGTTCAAGCCGATGGGCAACATCAGCTATGCGATTAAGGCGCGGGTCACCTTGCTGCGCGATATTGGCGCGTGCCTGTCGCCGTTCAACGCCTTCCTGCTCTTGCAGGGCATCGAGACGCTGCACCTGCGTGCGCCCCGCCACAGCGAGAATGCGCTGCGGGTGGCGCAACGGCTCGAGGCGCACCCCGCGGTGGCGTGGGTGAATTATCCCGGCCTCCCCAGCCACCCCAGCTATGCGCGCGCGCAGCACTATTTGCCGCACGGACAGGGCGCCATCCTGGGCTTTGGGATCAAGGGCGGCTCGGATGCGGCGGTGAAGTTCATCAATCACTGTCAACTCGCCTCGCACCTGGCCAATGTGCTCGACGCCAAGACGCTGGTTATCCACCCGGCCACGACCACGCACCAGCAATTGAGTGCGCAGGAACAATTGGCCGCCGGCGTGACACCGGAGTACGTGCGCGTCTCGGTCGGCATTGAAGACGTCGACGACATACTGGCGGATTTTGAGCGGGCGCTGGGGGCCTCGCAGGCCTAGGGGCCTGACGCATGGCAATCAATACGATACCCGAATCGGGTTCGGTGGGCGTGGTGGAGCGGCAGTACTTCACCTTTGCCGAGCCGCCCAATACGCTTTTGCTGGACAGTGGCGAGCAACTGGGGCCGGTGACGCTGGCCTACGAAACGTATGGCACGCTGAACGCCGACTGCAGCAACGCGGTACTGATTACGCATGCCCTCTCGGGCGATGCCCACGTGGCGGGGCGCCACCACGAAGACGACCCGAAGCCCGGCTGGTGGGATGCGATGGTCGGGCCGGGGCGGGCCTTCGACACGAAGAAGTATTTCGTTATCTGCTCGAATGTGCTGGGTGGATGCATGGGTTCGACCGGGCCGTCTTCCATCGACCCGGCAACGGGCGCGCCCTATGGCCTGCGCTTTCCCGTCATTACGATTGGTGACATGGTGCGCGCGCAGGTGGCGCTGGTCGAACACTTTGGCATCGAGCGGCTGCTGTGCGTGGCGGGCGGTTCGATGGGCGGCATGCAGGCGCTTGAGTGGGCGGTACACTACCCCACCCGGCTGCAGAGCGCCATGGTGATCGCATCGACCCGTCACAGTGGAGCGCAGTAGATCGCGTTTGACGCGGTGGGCCGCCACGCGATTCGTTCCGACCCGAACTTTGAAGACGGCGACTACTACGCGCATGAAGGGCCGTCGCACGGGCTGGCGATCGCGCGCATGCTGGCGCACATCACGTACCTGTCGGACGAAGCGATGCGCGACAAGTTCGGCCGCAAGCTGCGCACGAAGTCGGAGTTGAGCTACGAGTTCGAGAGCGAGTTCGCGGTCGAGACGTACCTCGATTATCAGGGCCGGCAGTTCGTTAACCGATTCGACGCCAACACCTATCTCTACGTAACCAAGGCGATGGACTACTTCGACATCAGCCGCGGCTTCGACTCGCTGGATGCCGCGCTGCGCGCGGTGCAGTGCCGGATGCTGGTTGTGTCGTTCTCGTCGGACTGGCTGTATCCCCCCTATCAATCTGAACAGATCACGTATGCGCTGACACGCCAGCGGCGCGAGGTCACCTACTGCAATGTGCGCTCCCCCTATGGCCACGATTCTTTTCTGCTGGAGTTTGGCGAACTGGGCCGCCTGGTAAACGGCTTCCTCGAACACACGCGCACCCCGGACTTGCGCACGCGCCCCTTCTTCGTGGATGCGTCGGCGGCAAAGGACGAATCTGAACTCGACGCCGAAAAGAGTATCTACGGCGGTGAGCGCGTGGACTACGAGACCATCGTCGATCTGGTGCCG
Source organism: uncultured Nitrospirales bacterium (assembly GCA_964390765.1). GTDB lineage: Bacteria > Hydrogenedentota > Hydrogenedentia > Hydrogenedentales > JAGMZX01 > CAYMLC01. Next base: position 1,324 of record CAYMLC010000076.1, on the reverse strand, counting down.
CCCAGAAGCCGGGTGCTGGATATTGGCTGCGGTGATGGCGAGCTGATCTGCCAGCTGCGCCTGCGCAAGCAGGTGAGCGCGCAAGGCATCGAGTTGTCGCAGCGCAACGTGGTGGCGTGTGTGCAGCGCGGCGTGGCGGTGGTGCAGGGCGACGTGGACAAGGGCCTGCGGGAGTTGCCGACAAACAGTTTCGACTTCGTCATCCTCAGTATGACACTGCAAGTGCTGAAGAAGCCCGAGTTGGTGATCGATGAAATGCTGCGTGTGGGGCGGCGCTGCATCATCAGTTTTCCGAACTTTGCCTTCTGGCGCATACGCTTGGCGAGCCTGTTTGGCGGGCGGGCGCCGGTCACGCGCAACCTGCCGTACAAGTGGCACGAGACGCCCAACCGCTATGTGCTTTCGCTGAAGGACTTTCGCGATTTCTGCGAGGCGCGCCAGATTCTGATCGAGCGCGAGATTCCCATGTCACGTTCGGGCGTGACGCGGCTGTGGCCGAATCTGATGGCCGATGAAGCGCTGTACATCATCTCGCGCGACGCGGTTTACCCCGACAGCGAAAGCGCGAACAGCCGCACATCCTCGTAGCGGCCGTGCAGAAAGAGCGCGCCGCGCTCGGTGCCCGCTTCGCGAAATCCTGCCCCCGCAAGGAACTGGGCCAGTGCTGCCTCGTGCGGGCCGACAGGCGTCAGTACCGTGCGAATGCCGTGCGGCCCGGCGGCTTCGGGCAAGAGGTCGCGGAAGGCCCGTTGAATACCCCGCTCGGCATAGGCCTGCGTGTCGTGGAAGTACACGCACAAGCGCGCCAGACCCGGTATGCGCTCGGGCCGTACCCGCAGCAGCCCCAGCGGCGTGCCGTCGCGGTGCAGCACCATCAATTCGTGTTCGTACGCACGCGGATACAGGGCGTCCATTTCGCGGTCGTAGCCGGTGGCCAGCAGCATGCTGCTTTCCTGCAGCGTGAAGTAGGCAGCCGGGTTCCAGTCTTCCCACTTGGTAAGCAGCGGCGCGTCGCCCTCTTGTATGGGGCGCACGCCCAGTTGCGTGCGGAAGGCGGCGCGCGCGAGTTGAAAGAGCGAGGGCCGCGCCGTGCGGCCGAGCGCCTGGTAGACCCGCTGAAAGTTTACCCCCGCAGCATTCAGCCGGTTGAACGCGGCAATGGTGTGCTCGAGGAAGTCGCGTTGTGCATCGCACCAGCCGGGGTGCGGGCGGCGGAAGTCGCCCGACTGCGCCTGGTGGATGGCCGCCGTGCCGCCGCCGCACAGGTGCCGCGCCCAACAGCCCAGGCAGGCGGGCGTGGTCAGCGCGCCGATGTCTTCGTAGC
>CAYMLC010000075.1:7404-10396 GCA_964390765.1 uncultured Nitrospirales bacterium | reverse complement strand
TGCTCTTGCGCGGGCGGCCCGAGATGATGAGCGGCGTGCGCGATTCGTCGATGAGGATCGAGTCCACCTCGTCGATGATGGCGTAGTTGAGCCCGCGCTGCACCGTGCGGCTGAGCGTGACAGCCATGTTGTCGCGCAGATAGTCGAACCCAAACTCGTTGTTGGTGCCGTAGGTAATGTCGGCGCGATAACCCACCTGGCGCTCGGGCATGCTCATGTTCTGCTGAATGAGGCCGACGGTCAGCCCGAGGAACTCGAGGATCGGACCCATCCAGTCGCGGTCGCGGCGGGCCAGGTAATCGTTCACCGTCACGATGTGCACGCCCTTGCCCGTGAGCGCATTGAGATAGGCGGGCATGGTGGCCACCAGCGTCTTGCCTTCACCGGTCACCATCTCGGCGATGTTGCCCTTGTGCAGCGTGTAGCCGCCGATCACCTGTACGTCGAAGGGGCGCATACCGGCCACGCGCTTGGCGGCTTCGCGCACGGTGGCGAAGGCTTCGGGCAGCAGGTCGTCCAGGCTTTCGCCCTGGGCCAGGCGCGCCTTGAAGAGGCCGGTCTGCGCGCGCAGGTCTTCGTTGGTCAGGCTGCTGATACGCTGCTCGTGGCTGCGAACGGCTTCCACGACGGGCTGCATGCGCTTGACGTCGCGGTCGTGTTCGGTACCAAAAAGGGCCTTTACAAACTTGGAGAACAACCGATTCTGGCCTCCTTGGTTGGCCGCGTGATAAGCTCGGACTATACCACCCGGTTGTGTGGGGAATCTATGAGACGCGGCCGCGGCCACCGCGCGAGTCGGTCCGTGGGCATGGTTCTAACTATCACACATGAATACACTTAAGTAATTCGCCCGTGTTCCTTGCGCTCTACCTCGTTGCCGCCGGTTGTGCGGCCGGCCTCGTCGGCGTGGCGGGCCGGCGCCTGCTGGCTACACTCGGCTTCGTGCCCGAATTCGAGACGGGGCTCGTCATCGTGGCGGGTATCGCGGCCGCCTACCTCGCGCTGCAGTTCACCTTTATCGCCTTGCTCAAGCTGACCGCGCCCACGCGCAGCGGCGGGCCGCTGCTCTCCGAAGTGTTCTCGCATGCCAGTGCCTTGCTCTTGCTGCCCTATCTGCTGAACCTCGACCTGCCCCCGCAACTGCTGGCCGCTATCCCGGTAGATGTGGCCGCTGAGCTGCTCGCGAAAGCGGTCGACCGCCTGCCCATTGCCATCTATGGCGGGGCCTTCCTGGCACTGCACGGACTGCTGAAACTGCTGACACTGTTCTGGGCCTTGCAGGCGCCGCCGGCCATGCGTCTCGCGCTGCCGCTGTGGGCGGGGGCAGCGGTGGTCGCGGCAATAGGCGCCTCCACCGCCTTCAACGTCTGGCGCGTGGAACTCGTTAACGCGCGCGTGGAAGCGCCCATGGCGCAGCAGCCCTACCGCGCCGGCGCCGTGTTCGCCGATGCGCGCGCGCTGCCCGAGGGCGCGCTGCTGCAGGTGCCCTTCCCCTTCAGCCAACCACAGCACGTGACCCTGCGTTGGGCCAACCCGCCCGATGCCCAGCGCGAACTGGACCGCATCAATGTGCTGGTTGAAAACGACAGCCCCAGCGGCGGCACGTACTCCGCCGAACTGCTGATGGAAGAGGATAACTGGACCACACTGCGTATACCGGCCGGGCGGATCCCGCGGGATGCCACCTCGCTCACCGTGTCGTGGAGCATCGGCCAGGACCCGGTATGGCTGGCGACTGTGGGGCTGCGGCCGGTGGTGCGCTCGGGGCGCACGCTGCTCGTCTCGGGGCCGGTCTACCACGAACCGGCCACGCCCGAAGGCAAGCCGCATGTGGTGGTCTTGCTGCTGGAGGGATTGGGCACCGGGCACGTGCACGCGTTCGGCTATGACCGCCAAACGACGCCAGCGCTGGACGCGCTCTCGAGCACGGCCTTCGCGTTCAGCAATGCCTTTACGCCTGCCCCCGAGGCATCGGCGGCGGCGATGACCTTATTCACCGGATTAAATCCACTTCGCCATGGCTACCTCGGCGAGCAGGCCGGCCCCCTGCCCGCGGGTGTCGCCACGCTCGCCGAACAATTGCGTGCCCAAAACTACCTGACCGCCGCCTTTACCGAAGGCAAGGGCATAGACGGCGGCGACCTGACCTACGGCAGTGGCTTGGAGCGGGGCTTTGAACTGTTCGACGACAGCTTCGCCACGGCGCCCGCCGCCCAGTTGCCCGGCACCCGCACGCCTGCGCCGCTGGTGCCACGCGGTTCGCGCGTGACGCTGAACAAGGCGGGCGACCTGCTGGAAGCCAACCGCGACGCGACCATCTTTCTGTTCATCCGTTTGCGGGAACTGCAACGGCCCCGCGCGCTGGCACGTTACGGCCAGGGCTTCATTCAGAACCGGCGCAATCCGCGGCCCATCAACATCTACGACACCGCATTGCGCGCGGTCGATGGGCAGGTCGGCGACTTTCTCGAGCGGCTCGACGCGACGATTGGGCGCGAGAACACCATACTGCTGGTGACCTCGGCCTATGGCTATCAATTCGACGACGCGTGGCGCGCGGAACCGCAGCGCGGCCTGCTGGATGAATCGCTGCGCGTGCCGCTGTTCCTCACCATGCCGCGCCGGCTGAGCAGCGAACGCGCGGTGCTGGTGGGGCTGGAAGACGCGGCCGTGGCGCTGGCGGAAGCCGTGAACGTGAGTTTCCCCCACCCCACCACGGGCAGCGACTTGTTGCGCTTCACCACCGGGCGCGAGCCAATCGCGATGGCGGGCGACCCCTTGCAGTTGTCGCTGCGCACGCGCCGCTGGCGCTACACCTGGGACAGCGGCCTGAGCGTGGGCGACTGGCAACGCGCGCAACCGGCCCAGGGTCTGGAACTAACCGACATCGCGTATGCCCGCCGCGACTGGCGCCAACGCGAGAACCTGCGGCGCGAACCGGAAATCAGCAAGCTGTACCAGGAGCGGCTGCAGAGCTATCTGGTGCAGCAAC